>CAVJGY010000200.1:0-3253 GCA_963648915.1 Acutalibacteraceae bacterium
GCTCATTCCATGAGAAAGAAGCAACGAATGCCGGAAGGGGATAGCCGCCTGTAATTGGACAGTACCTTATCGCTATTTGGCGACATGAATAGCATATCATAAAAAGGGATAGATTGCAAGAACCCCGCTCAGCTTCTCAGTTTTTGAGATGCAGGGCGGGGTTTTGTCATTTGTTTTCGATCCAATACCGCTGGATGATAGAGCCATCCTGTGCGTCATAAAGCTCGCCGTCGAGGATGCCGCCGTTGGCCTGAATGGTCTTTGCGGAGGCGATGTTGTAGCGGTCGCAGGCGATGCGCACCCGGTCGATGCCGAGAGCCTTCGCCTCTTCCAATGCAAGCCTCAGGATTTGAATCGCGTAGCCGTTTTTGCGCTCGGAGGGCCGGACGCTGTACCCGATGTGTCCGCCGAATTCCAGCAGATAGTCATTCAGGCGGTGGCGCAGGTTCACCATGCCGACGAGATGTTCGTTCTCATCCAAGGCGAGATACTGCGTCGAAGAGACCTTCCCGGCGGGAGCGGTTTCCGGAGTGGAATAGTTGCAGACATTTGTCAGCCATGCGTCGAAATCGTCATATCGGTCGAGGGCACAGGTACCAATTAAACGGGATTCGATGGAAAGAAACTCCTCCCGATAGGCCATGACCTGCTCCCGGTCGGATTCTTCCGGCTTGCGGAGATGGAGCTTCTGGGGCGGCGTTTTCCGGGCGGTGAAAAAATCCGTCTGCTTCATCAGCCCATGGCGGTTGCAGTAAAAATAGAGTACGCCCCTGCCGCGAAGCGGAAAACGACAGCTCGCACTGCCCTCGGGATAGAGCTTGACGAGCTGGAACTTGTCGCCCGTGAGATAGGCGATGAACGAGATGTAGTGCTCCTTCGTCATGGGGTGGTGGATGGTGATGAACAGCTCATCCTCGACCCGTTCGACGGTGAGCTGGTGTTCTTCGTCGGCAGTCTCCGCCTCGGCGATGTTCTGTGCGGGCAGAGCAACGCCGCAACAGCTGACGACGGCCTGCCCGGTGGAATGCAGGACATTGCCGCAGACCGGGCAGACATACAATTTGGAACGCAGAAGGTTCGCGGCACGGTTCCGATTGATGACAGGTTCGCCCTGCATCAGCTCAAAGACCGATACCCCCAGCGCGGCGGCCAATGGCTCGAGAAGGGAGATGTCGGGCAGACCTTTTGCCGTCTCCCACTTGGAGATGGTCTTGGCACTGACCGACAGCGTATGTGCCAATTCTGCCTGAGTCAGATTTTTTGCTTCGCGCAGCTGCCGGATGGTGCTTCCGGTGACGTAGGTGTTCATAGAATACTCCTTTTTTACTGGATTCGCCCTCTCAGTCTCGCATTTGCTCGACAGCTCTCCCAGAGGGAGAGCCATTGGCATATCGGAAGGGTCAGAGCGAGACGAAAAGGTGTGTCATTGCGAAAAAGTGAGGGCCTCGCTGTTGAGATAAAGTATAGCGCAACAAAAAACTCCACACAACCTACGCTGCGTGGAGTTGGAAATAAGCTGCTTTTACAATTTAATCTTCGTTCTCTCCCGTTTCCTCATCGGGGTCGAGGGCGATGGAGAACACGGCCTTTTTGAGCTTGCCGCAGCCCTGTGCCTTCAGGCCGGATTTATACGGCTCACCCGCCAGATAGAGGGCGAAGCGGCCCTCACAGAGCATTCCGGCGATGCTCGTCCCGGCACTGCCGACCGTGACGTCAGCGGCTTCGTCGGTGGGCTTGGTGGGAGAGAACTCACCCAGCGAGACCTCGAACAGCTCACTGCCCTCGAGGTCGGTCTCAAGAGTCAGGTGTGCGTCGTGACGGACAAAGGGCGTCTTTTCGCTGACCTGCGGGGTGACGGTGCTGACCGTGACGATGGCATTCTCGCCGTCGATCTTCGTCTTTCCGGCGGGCAGGGTGTTGATGTCCCGCGCCATGACGTACTCGATGACCGTATCGAGGTTGTCGGACATGCCGAGATAGTTGGGGAGATTGTTCAGGGTATCGTAGATCATGAAAGTTCCTCCGAGTTTTTTATTCTAGTACAACGTCCTCGCTGAGCACCTGCCCGATGGGTTTGGCGATGCAGAGGTCTGCTTCTTCGTCGGCGTTGGTGGGCTGCATGTTGATGACGACAAGGTGACGGCCGCGGAAATACCGAATCAGCCCGGCAGCAGGGTAGACCACGAGACTCGTTCCGCCGATGATGAGGGTGTCCGCCTTCCGGATGGCTGACACTGCCCCGGACAGCACCTCCTCGTCCAGACCCTCCTCGTAGAGCACGACATCCGGCTTGACGATGCCGCCGCATTTGGGACAGCGGGGAACACCTGTGGAGTTGGCGATGAAATCCACATCGTAGAACGCGCCGCACTCCTCGCAATAGTTGCGCAGAGTGCTTCCGTGCAGCTCGTAGACCGTCTTGGAACCAGCCGCCTGATGCAGACCATCGATGTTCTGGGTGACGATGGCCTTCAGCTTGCCCTCCCGCTCCAGCTTTGCCAGACGCAGATGGGCGGCGTTGGGCTTTGCACCCTTGACGATGAGCTTATCCCGGTAAAATTTGTAGAACTCCTCCGGGTTCTCCTCCCAGAAGGTGTGGCTTAAAATCGTTTCCGGCGGATAGGCGTATTTCTGATGATACAGTCCATCGACGCTCCGGAAATCCGGAATGCCGCTCTCGGTGGAAACGCCTGCTCCGCCGAAAAACACGATGTTATTGCTTTCCGCAATGATCTTTTCCAGTGCGGGTACCATAGGATCGCCCCTTTCACATGCTGTATTCTGAACATCAGTATAGCACAACTTTAAAATAAAGGGAATGGCTTCCCAGTGGCCTTCCCCTTGAGGGGAAGGTGGCACGAAGTGCCGGATGAGGTGGGAGCGTATAGAATTGCGGATTCAAATCGTGAGGCTTTCACCTCATCAGTCGCTACGGCGACAGCTTCCCCTCGAGGGGAAGCCTGAAAGTTAGTCAATCGTCGTCTTTGTCCGTCCGATGCCGATAACGGCAGTGGTGATCTTTTTCCAGGTGTTGCACCCGCAGACGCCATCGACGCTCAGACTGGTGCGCCGCTGGTAGCCCCGCAGAGCCTCCTCGGTGCGGACGCCGAAAAGCCCGTCGATGCGGCTTCCGGTCTGGTAGCCGAGGGTAGACAGTGCGTCCTGTAGAATCATGACATAGCAGCCACGGCTTCCGCGTCGAAGGGTCGGATAGCCAGCCGTCGTGCCGCTGCAGGCGGGCGTTCCATAGCGG
>CAVJGY010000201.1:0-3239 GCA_963648915.1 Acutalibacteraceae bacterium
GACCGAGGGTGGAGTATCGGAGCCGGTAGATTCATAAAATTTTTTCTTACAATTCGCTGTAAATTGCGATATGCGTGTTGTACGAAATAGTACTTGAAGCCGAACGGTTGTGATAACTGCAACTACATCGGTGAGTCAAAATATTGTGACATTTTGATTCCTAGTGTGATTCTATCCATCATGTCAGTAGAGCTTTTAATGATATACAGAAGAAGTTGCTGAAAAACAAGAATGTCTCTATCACGAAAGGAAAATCATATGCAGATCAGCGATCTCTTTAAAGCAGTTGATGTTTTTGAAAAGGTACGGATGCCGGACGGTGCGGAAGCGGCACTTTTAACGGAGCACGCCGCCGCGATCTATGTGAACGAGCAGGCGGCGTTCCGGGTGGTATGCACGCCGGAGCTGATGCCACAGCTGGCACTGGGGCGGCTGCTGACGGAGGGATGGATCACCTCCATCCAAGAAGTGGAGCAGGTCGCAGTCTGTGCGGAAGGGTTGAAAATCAACGTCTACCTGAACCACCCGCTGACGGCACGCAGTGCGGCGGCGCAGGAGGTGTCCAGCTGTTGCACCGATAACGTCACATTGGGGAGTCCAGTGGAAATCTCGCCGCTGCAAACCGTGCCGCAGTTGGAGCTGCGACCGGAATGGCTCGAGACTTTGACGGCGGCGATGGACGCGGGACTTCCGCTGTACCGCGCGACCCGGGCGGTGCACAGCTGTTTTGTTCTGCGGGATGGCGACATCCTCTTTGCCTGTGAGGACATCGGCCGTCACAATGCGCTGGACAAGGCGGTCGGGCAGATGCTTTTGCAGAACGTCCCCCTGTCAGAATGCGTGCTCTACACCAGCGGACGCGTGCCGGTGGACATGGTGCGCAAAGCGATCCGGGCGGGCGTTCCGGTGCTGGTGAGCAAGAGTATGCCGACGGTGCAATCGCTGGAATTGGCCGAGGAATACGGCCTGCAATTGGTATGCGGCCGGAAGCATCCGCTAACTTTATCGAAACCTGTCAAATGATGGTTACAAAACAGAGAAAATGTGCGAGTTCGCGTTGACTTACCACCTGCGGAAATGCTAAAATATTAACGAAGAGATCGCTCCGCTTGTTGCAGCAGGCTGAGCGGTTATTTTCGTGTTGGGGAACTTTTTCCCGCACAACATAAAAACAGGCAGGTGATAACATGAAGCAGGCAACTGATCTGTTTGCGCCCGTCCCGCTGTGGCGCAAACGGCTGCCGGGCTATGCAGCGATGGGCGTTGCGACGGTTGCCATGGCGGTCGGTCTGATCGCTGTGCAGAACGCGCGCACCACGGTTGCAGGCACGCTGCTGCCGGTGTCAGAGGCGGATGCAGCCGCCTATGGCATCAGCGCAGTGTACCAGCTCGACGACGGCAGCTACCGCGTGGAGGGAGCACAGAAGGGCTTCCAGAGCGAGGTGCAGGCTGCTGTGACACTGGACGCCGAGGGCAATGTTTCCGCAGTCGAGATCCTCTCGCAGGCGGAGACGGACAGCTTGGGCGGTCAGTGTGTCAACCCGGAGTTCACGTCCCAGTACCAGGGCGCAGCTCCCTTCACGCTGGCAGGCAAGAGCTACACCGTGACCGACCCGGCCACCGGAGCGGCCTATGCTGCTGCCGGAGCTGCATCCGACGATGCAGCCGCAGAGGACTTTGACCCCGCACAGTGGAACGTGTCCGATACCTCTCCCGAGGCAGAGGCCACCCGCAAGATGTACGCGGCAGGTCTGACCCTTTCCGCACTGAACGGCCAGCCGTTGGACGACGAACTGATCCCGCCGCTGGATTCCAGCCCCGAGGCCGAGGCAAGCCGCAAGCTGTACGATGCTGGCCTGAGCAAGAGTGCGCAGGACGGCGAGGAGC
Organism: Acutalibacteraceae bacterium; assembly: GCA_963648915.1. GTDB lineage: Bacteria > Bacillota > Clostridia > Oscillospirales > Ruminococcaceae > Faecalibacterium. The sequence continues at coordinate 1,888 of CAVJGY010000201.1, forward strand.
AGGCAAAGCCCTATGCAGACTGGTCGGCGGAAAAGCAGGCGGCATACCGTCTGGCACAGGCGGAGCTGACGACCGGACAGACTCAGACCGACGCGGTCAGCGTCGATCTGACCGAGGTGGACGCACTTTCCGGCGCGACCATTACCTCGACGGCGGTGACGAACATCGTCAACAACTCGTATTTCTATGTAACTGAGGTGCTCTGCGCAGAGTGACCTCAACGGAGGAATGGAAACTATGGCAAAAACCGATTTTCTGACGGCTGACATGACCCGCCGCCAGTTCATGAAAATTTCGGGTAAGAGCCTTGCAGGGCTCACCCTCTCCGCATCCATGCTGTCCCTCTTCGGCTGCTCTCAACAGCAGGTCGACAGCGGCGCAGTGGCAACTTGGGCACTGCCCCAAGGTTTGCTGGTGGTCAATGCGGACCTCTGCACCGGATGCCAGCGTTGCGAGATCAACTGCACGCTGACGAACGACGGTGTGTGCTCCTCTTACATCAGCCGCGTCAAGATCCAGCGTCGTCTGAATCTGGACGGCGCGGGAAACGGCATCCTGTCCGGCACGGACAACTGCTGGGTCTACTTCCCGGATACCTGCCGTCAGTGTGAGGACCCGGCCTGCGGCAACGCCTGCCCGCAGAAGGCCATCACCACCAACGGTCAGGGCATCCGCGTCGTGGACACCGACAAGTGCATCGGCTGTGGTGCATGTCACGAGGCCTGCCCTTGGCACATGCCGACCGTCAACCCGGAGACGGGCAAGTCGTCCAAGTGCATCACCTGCGGTGCTTGCGTAGCAGGCTGCCCGTCCGGTGCTCTGTCCATCGTGGATTGGGACGCCGTCACCAGTGCAGCACAGGCTGCTTACATGGATCTGTAAGGAGGAACAACAATGGCTGAAACGTATGGCTGGGCAGGCAAGATCCTGCGCGTCAACCTGACGACTGGCGAGATCACCAGCGAGGACGACGCAAAATACCATAAATATATCGGCGGTATGGGCATGGCCTACCGCATCATGTACGATGAGGCTCCCATGGACCTCGATCCCTACGACGAGAAGGCGCAGGTCATCTTCGGCGTCGGCCCCCTGACCGGCTCCGGCGTGCCCTGCTCCGGCCGCATGAACGTCACCTTCCGCTCCACCTGGTCCAAGGGCAAGTCCATCGTGGACGGCCATATGGGCGGCCACATCGGCCCCATGCTGAAGTATGCGGGCTGGGACGGCATCGTGATCACCGGCATCTCCGAAAAGCCCGTCTACCTGCGCATCGAGGACGACGAGGTCTCCCTCGAGGACGCATCCGAGATCTGGGGCAAGGGCACCTTTGCCTCCAACAAGTGGCTGAT
>CAVJGY010000202.1:0-2692 GCA_963648915.1 Acutalibacteraceae bacterium
CGGCAAGCTCTTCCCGAAACTGCTCGGCCGCACTTGGCGTCTGCCGCCCACCAGCATCCTTCTGCGCAGTTTTGCGCATCCAGCAGAGCGGATGGTGTGGGTCACGGGTCTGTACTTTGCCCTTCACAGTCTGCCATGGTCGGCAGGTCTGGCCGCTGGCGTACCGAAGCTCCTCACGATGGCTTATCAGGTCGCCATGACCTTCCTCATCAGTCAGGGCTTCTACCATGCGTCCGAGCTGGCCGGCCTTCTGCTGGCCTCCTGCGGTGAGGAAGTCCGCACCAACCGCACCCTCAACACCCTGATGGACAAGGCGTATAAGGTCGTCGTCGTCCTTCTGGGCGGTGCGACCATCGCACAGGAGAGCGGCCTGCCCATCGGCAGTGTCGTCGCCAGTGCCGGTCTTGTCGGTCTTACCATTTCTCTGGCCGCGCAGGACATCGCGAAGAATTTCTTCAGCGGCGTCGTCATCATCCTCGACCGTCCCTTCTCCATCGGCGACTGGATCAAGGTCGGTGACGTGGAGGGCGAGGTCGTGGACATCAACTTCCGCTCCACCAAGGTCTGTGGTCTGGACAAGTCCATCTACGTTCTGACGAACAGCACGGTCAGCAGTGCCACCATCAACAATGTCACCCTTCGTGACCGCCGTCTCTACCGCTTCACGCTGGGCGTGACCTACGACACCACCCGTCCCCAGATCGAAAAGCTGATGGCCGACATCACTGCGATGCTCAAGGCCAGCCCCTACGTTCATCCGGAGACGGCCTTCGTCAAGCTGACGGGCTTCGGCGATTCCAGCATCAACCTGATGGTCTCCGCCTATGTCCGCACCAACTCCTACGACACCTTCATGCAGATGCAGAACGACCTCAACCTCTCCATCATGGCGTGGAGTTCGCATTCCCGTCCACGACGGTCTACATGGCGAAATAAGCTTATTTTTCCTCAAGCCGTGCGCGGTATTCGGACGGAGTACAGCCCCTTTCCATCCGGAACACCCGGGCAAAGTAGCTCATGTCCTCGAACCCGCACTCCTCCCCGATCCGGGCAATACTGAAATTGGTCTGCGTCAGCAGTTGTACCGCATGTCGGACACGATGCTGGCGCAGATATTCTTTTGGGGTCAGATTCATCATCCGGCGGAAGCAGCGCAGGCATTCGCTGACGCTGATACTTGCACTGGCCGCAATTTCCTCGGTGGTGATGGCTTCTGTCCGGTGGGCGCGGACGAAATCCACCATCTGCTTGATGCGCTCTGCGTCCCGCAGCTCCCGTTCGGACGGTGCTTGTGCGTGACGGACGCAGTTTTCCGACAGCAGAAAAATCACCCGGGACAGAGCGTCCCGCACCTCGAACTCATAACCCTTCTTCTGCCACGTCGTCGCGATGCGGTCGATTTGTTGGAGGATCTCCCGTTCCCACTCCGTCTCGCCCAGAAGCGGCACACAGCGGCATTCCGGTGCGTTGAGCACGGGCGAAAGATATTTCTGCCAGAACACACTGCCGGACGCGCCGCCCACCAACGAGGGATGGAACACCAGTGAATCGTGCCGGAACGTGGTACAGCCCTCCGCCGGGTCTGAGCCGTGCATGACCTCGGTGTTGACAAAAACGCCCTGCCCCGGCTCGAGACGAAAGGTCTTTCCGTCTACCGTTACCATCTCGACCCCGTCCGTGACCCGGTTCAGTTCCAGCTCCTCATGCCAGTGCCACGGTACTTTGCTGACCTTTTCGTTGTTGTTCCATCTGCCCCAAAGCTGCGCCGGGAATTCCGGCGTGCCGATCGTTACCAGCTCTCTTCCGTCCGGTGCAACGTCCGTACACCATGTTCCGTTTTCGTCCATCATGGCGATTTTCTCCTATTCAATCGGGTGTTTTCTCCTAACAGATTTCCTCTTTTGGTTATATAATAGCATCGTAGAAAGGTTCTTGCAAGACCAGTTGAAACGATAGCGATCGATTTTCCCCAAGGAGGAACTATGCCTATGTTATCCGTGAAGCTGCTGGTTTTGGACACCCTGATTGAAAATATGGTGCAGATGCTCTGCCGGAGCGATGCTCCCGCCTTCTTTGACGTTTACATGGACATCCTCGACCATCTGCTCGAGGCTCGGCGTGCTCTTTCCGCAAAGGACGAACCGCTAAAGTGCCACGTCCAGAGCCATCATCAGCGCAAAGCCTGCCACGATACTGATGACTCCGGCCGACTCATCCGGCTCAACGGCCTCGGGTATCATTTCGGCGGCTGTTACGCAGACCATGCACCCGGCGGCTGCGCTCATTAACCACGGCAAGACTGCCGTGACCCATCCGGCCAGAAGCATCGCGGCCAGTGCACCCAGCGGCTCGATGAGTCCGGACGCCGCACCAATGGCAAAGGCGTGCTTCCGGCTCTTGCCCGCCTGCAGCAGCGGCAGACTGACCGCCGCCCCCTCCGGGATATTTTGCAGGCCGATGCCAAACGCCAGTGCCAGCGCACCGCTGATGGCGTCCGGCTCATCCCGCAGGGCAAGCGCGGCGGCAAGGCCGACCACCATCCCCTCGGGCAGGTTGTGGAGGGTGACAGCCAGCACCATCCGGCGGCTCTTCTCTGCCCGGCCTGTGCCGGATGTGAGCAGCTTTCCGGACGCCTGCTCGATCTTCAGCAGCCCCACCGCCCCCAGAACAAGCCCCAGTGACGGCGCGACCC
>CAVJGY010000202.1:2785-3224 GCA_963648915.1 Acutalibacteraceae bacterium
GCCCCAGCGACGGCGCGACCCACCCGGGCAGCGACCCGTTCTCCGCACGCTCGATGGCGGGCAGCAGCAAGCTCCACACGCTCGCCGCCAGCATGATTCCCGCCGCCATCCCGCTGAGCATCCGCTGGGTGCGCGGCTCCTGCTCCCGCCGGAGCAAAAGCACCCCCGATGCCCCTAACGCCGTGCATCCCGCCGGCAGGAGCAGTAAGATCAAAACGAACCATAACGAATCCAATCCGCATTCCCCCTTCCCGCCGATGTATGCATGGATGGGAAAAAGGGTGCAAAAAAGCCGCTCTTTGTGTGTATTCCAACACAAAAAGCGGCTTTTATACGTTTTATTTCAGAATTAATTCAGACCAAATCCGATTATTCCGGCAGGTCCTCTTCGTTCTCGAGGCTATGCCAGACGTTCTGGACGCGGCTTTGCCGCAGGACA
>CAVJGY010000203.1:0-3207 GCA_963648915.1 Acutalibacteraceae bacterium
CGGTCTCGGCAACGGCATGACCCAGAGCATCAAGGACAGTTTTTCCGACATGGGCACGAACATCCTCAGCCTTCAGATCATGGGCTACGGAAGCCGGAGCGTTTCAGTGGAGGACGTGTATGACATCGTGGAGTCCCGTCCCGACCTGTTCGGCGACATCTCCCCGACCGGAACGCTGAGCGGCACGGTGAAGGTCGATACCACCAGCTACAGCAACACCACAGTCAAGGGCGTCAGTGAGACCTATCTTGACATGCTGGGCTATACCGTGGCCGAGGGACGGGGCATCAACTACGTCGACCTGACCGACAACAAGAAGATTTGTGTCGTGGGTGCGTACATTAACCGGGTGGCCTACGGCGGGAACGCAGTCGGTCAGACCATCAAAATCGGCGCGAACAAATACACCATCGTCGGTGTGCTGGAAGCCAAGGTCAGCGACACCTCCGAGCAGGAGGGCAGCAACGACGACATGGTCTTCGTGCCCTACACCACCGCGCTCCGTGTCTCGCAGAGCAGCTCGTCCGGCTCGTACAGCATCGTCGTCCCGGATGAGAGCAAGATCTCGGAGGCAAAGACCGTCCTCGAGGAGGGGATACAGGAGATCCTGCACTCGGACAGCGGCTATTTCGTCACCAGTCTGAGTGAGATGATGGACACCATGACCTCGATGATCAACATGGTCGTGACGATCTTGACCGCCATCGCTGCCATCTCGCTTCTGGTCGGCGGCATCGGCATCATGAACATCATGATGGTCTCCGTCACCGAGCGGACGCGGGAGATCGGCATCCGGAAGGCTTTAGGCGCGAAGGAACGCACGATCCTAGGTCTGTTCGTCACCGAAGCGGCCACCACCTCCGCACTGGGCGGTGCGCTGGGTATCGGGCTGGGATATCTCGTCTCGTCGCTGGCGAACAAGATCATCCCGCTGGTCCTGACCGACATGGAAATGACCGTCAGCCCCTCGATCAGTTCCGTTGTGGTCGCATTCGGTATCTCGGTGGGCATCGGTGTGCTGTTCGGCTACCTGCCCGCCAAGCGTGCGGCACGGCTGAACCCCATCGAGGCTCTGCGCTATGATTAAGGAGTGAAATTATGAAAAAACGTATTCTCGCGCTGCTGCTGGCGGTCTGCATCGGGGCGTCGATGCTCATCCTTCCGGCAAGTGCAGCGAGCTCCAATACAGCCGTTCAGGTGGCGGTCACGCTGGGCGGCCTGACCTCCGACCAGACCGACGAAAGCACCCTGAACGCCGCCCTCACCCGAGGCCAGCTGGCAAAGCTGCTGGTGGCCTTCTCGAGCTACCGCGAAAGCGTGGCCTCGCAGGGTGCGACCGGAAAACTCTTCTCGGATGTGGACTCCGCCAACAGTCTGGCAGGCTATATCCGCATCGCTGTCCAGCAGGGCTGGATGAGCGGCTACACCGACGGCAGCTTCCGTCCGGATAACACCGTGACCCTCGAGGAGGCGGCGACCGCTGTCCTCAAGCTGCTGGGCTATGACACCACGACCCTGAGCGGCACCTTCCCGGCGGCACAGCTGAACAAGGCCAACGCGCTGGGTCTGCGGGCCAATCTGAGCCGGAAGCAGGGCGAGACCATGACCCTCTCGGACGGCGCAGTCATGCTCTACAACGCCCTGACCGCCGCCACCTCGGACAACACCGTTTACGGTACGTCGCTGGGCTTCACCGTCACGAACGGCCAGCTGGACACCTCGTCCATCCTGCTCAACAGTCTGCAAGGCCCGTTCGTCGCATCGGCAGGGGAGACCCTTCCCTTTGCGCCCACCACGGTCTACCGGAACAACACCCTGACCGACTCCGCCCAGCTGAACCAGTACGACGTCTACTATTATAATGAGAGCGCGAAAACGGTCTGGGTCTACTCCCGCCGTGCCGCAGGCCGCATCACGGCAGTCTCGCCGTCGGCCAGCGCACCGACCGAGGTGACGGTGGCAGGCGTGACCTACACGCTGGCAAGCTCCTCGGCGGCGTCGAAGCTGTCCTCCCTGAACGGCGGCGGTGTGGGTCAGGTCGTGACCCTGCTGCTAGGCATGAACGATGAGGTCGTCTCCGTCCTGACGGGCGAGCAGGCCGACGAGGTCTTTTATGGCGTGGTGCAGTCGGCCAGCCGAAGCCTCATTGAGGAAAACGGCGCGGATGTGCAGCAGACCGTCACCGTGGCCTGCACCGACGGCGTGACCCGGTCGGTCAACGTGGACAAAAGCCTGAACTACCCCACGGGCTGGATGGTGGAAATTACGGTAGACGAGAACGGCGAAAATGTCACCTCGCTCTGTGAAAAATCGGTCTCTGGTACGGTGAGCGAGGATGCGTCCGCTCTGGGCGATTACACCCTCGCAGACGATGTGGAGATCTTGGATACGACTTCGGAGGGTGTGGCTGGGACGGTTCGTCCCAGCCGCCTATCGGGGGTAACACTTTCCAGATCCGATGTCCGGTACTATACCACCAATGAGAATGGCGAGATCGACCGCCTGATTTTAGACGATGTGACGGGCGACCTGTGGACGTATGGCGTTCTGGACGACGTGCGAAATCTTGTCAACAACGTGACGAGCTCCTCCAGTTCCAATTCGTCCAGTTCCTCGTCCAGCTCGTCGAGTGATTCCAGCACTTCCACCGTGCTGAGTGTGGCAAGCGATGTCAGCAGCATCGTCCTTCCCAGCACGAGTGAGATGCTCTGGGGCATCATCGACGGCAGCATCGGCAGCACGGTCTGGGAAAGCGTCACCAGCAGCACGAGCAGCCTTGCAAGCTATCTGCTCAAGCTGGGCGCGAACAACACCAGCGGCCTTCTGAGCAATGTCCTGAGCTACTTCGGTACGGGCGCAGATTATGTCTGCTATGTCGACGGCCAGCAGACCACCTACAAGACCAGCGTGAAGTACCCGGTCTTGGCGGGCGGCATCGCGGTCAGCAAAACGACCTCCGACAGCGTGAAGTCGATGCGCCAGCTCATCCCGGTGGTCGTCGACCAGCTGGGCGCGGCCTCAGTCAAGAGCGGCGATACCCGCTATGAGACCGCCGATGATATGCAGGTCTACCTGTGGTATAAGGGTGCGTATTACGCCACGACCCTTTCCCAAGTCAATACCGAGGACTATAACCTCATCGGTTGGTACGATAATAACGGCAGCTCCGCCGGACAAAAGATACGCGTCCTCATCGCGGTGAAGAAG
>CAVJGY010000204.1:0-3207 GCA_963648915.1 Acutalibacteraceae bacterium
ATGTAAGGTCAGCTCTTTGTGACACAACGGGAGTTTTATTACTTTCGAGTACCGATGATATCATTCTGTGAAGGAGGGAAGAAAGATGCCTAGAAGAGGTAACATTGCTAAGCGCGATGTCTTAGCTGATCCTATTTACAATTCCAAGATGGTCACTCGTCTGGTCAACAGCGTTATGCTGGATGGCAAGAAGGGCGTCGCTCAGAAGATCGTTTACGAAGCTTTCACCATGATTCAGGAGAAGACTGGCAACGATCCTCTGGAGACTTTCGAGAAGGCGATGGAGAACATCATGCCCAGCCTCGAGTGCAAGACCCGCCGCGTCGGTGGTGCTAACTACCAGGTTCCCCTGGAGGTCAGCCCCGCTCGTCGTGAGACCCTCGGTCTGCGCTGGCTGACTGCTTACAGCCGCAGCCGTGGTGAGAAGACCATGGCTCAGCGTCTGGCTGCAGAGATCATGGACGCTGCCAACAACACTGGTAACGCCGTGAAGAAGCGCGAGGATACCCATAAGATGGCCGAGGCTAACAAGGCCTTCGCTCATTTCCGTTATTGATCTGTTCTGTAGGAGGTTAATTTCATGGCTACTCCCAGAGAAGTTTCTCTTCAGATGACGAGAAATATCGGCATTATGGCTCATATCGATGCAGGTAAGACTACGACCACAGAGCGTATTCTGTACTACACCGGTATCAACCACAAGATCGGTGAGGTTCATGATGGCGGTGCTACCATGGACTGGATGGTTCAGGAGCAGGAGCGTGGTATCACCATCACTTCCGCTGCTACCACCTGCTACTGGTCTCATTCTGAGACTCAGAAGGACCCCGTCGCGTTCAAGAAGAACCGTCACCGCATCAATATCATCGACACCCCGGGCCACGTTGACTTCACCGTTGAGGTCCAGCGTTCCCTGCGCGTTCTGGACGGTTCTGTCACCGTTCTGGCCGCTAAGGGCGGTGTCGAGCCGCAGTCTGAGACCGTCTGGCGTCAGGCTGACGAGTACAAAGTCCCCCGCATGGTTTACGTCAACAAGATGGATACCATGGGTGCTGACTTCTTCCGCTGCATCAAGATGCTGCACGATCGTCTGCACGCAAACGGCGTAGCAATTCAGCTGCCCATCGGTCAGGAGGATACCTTCCGTGGTATCGTCGACCTGGTCGATATGAACGCTGAGGTCTACTACGACGACATGGGCAACGACATGCGCACCGAGCCTATCCCTGAGGATATGGTCGAGCAGGCTGAAGAGTATCGTAACATCCTCGTCGAGGCTGTTGCTGAGAACGACGAAGAGCTGATGGAGAAGTACCTCGAGGGTGAGGAGATCACTCGTGAGGAGCTGAAGGCTGCGATCCGCAAGGAGACCATCGCCAATACTCTGGTTCCCGTCGTCTGCGGTTCTTCCTACAAGAACCGTGGTGTTCAGAAGCTGCTGGACGCTATCGTGGACTACATGCCCGCCCCGACCGATGTCGAGGACATCAAGGGTGTGAACCCCGATACCGAAGAGCCGGAGACCCGTCCTTCTTCTGACGATGCTCCGTTCGCAGCTCTGGCATTCAAGATCGCTACCGACCCGTTCGTTGGTAAGCTGGCTTACTTCCGTGTTTACTCCGGTAAGGTCGAGGCTGGCACCACCGTTTACAACTCGGTCAAGGACAACAAGGAGCGTATGGGTCGCATCCTGCAGATGCACTCCAACCACCGTAAGGATATCGACTGCTGCTACGCAGGTGATATCGCTGCTGTTGTCGGTCTGAAGAACACCACCACTGGTGATACTCTGTGTGATGAGAATCATCCCATCATTCTGGAGTCCATGAAGTTCCCCGAGCCCGTTATCCGCGTTGCAATCGAGCCTAAGACCAAGGCTGGCAACGAGAAGATGGGCATCGCGCTGGCAAAGCTGGCCGAAGAGGACCCGACCTTCAAGACCTACACGGACGAGGAGACCGGTCAGACCATCATCGCTGGTATGGGCGAGCTGCACTTGGAGATCATCGTTGACCGTCTGCTGCGTGAGTTCAAGGTTGAGGCAAACGTGGGCGCACCTCAGGTTGCTTACCGTGAGACCATCCGCAAAGAGGCCAATCAGGAGACCAAGTACGCACGTCAGTCCGGTGGTAAGGGCCAGTACGGTCACGTCAAGATCAAGATCGAGCCGAATGAGGCAGGTAAGGGTTACGAATTCGTCAACGCTATCGTTGGCGGCGCAATTCCGAAGGAATACATCCCGGCTATCGACAACGGTATCCAGGGTGCTATGAAGTCCGGCGTTCTGGCAGGTTATCCTGTCGTCGACGTCAAGGTCACCCTGTGGGATGGTTCTTATCATGAGGTCGACTCCTCTGAAATGGCCTTCTCTATCGCAGGTTCTATGGCCTTCAAGGACGCTATGCGCAAGGCTGACCCCATCATCACCGAGCCTATCATGAAGGTTGCTGTCATCGTTCCCGACGAGTATCTGGGCGATGTCATCGGTGACTTGAACTCTCGCCGCGGTCAGATCCAGGGCATGGAGGCTATGGCAGGCACTCAGCGTGTCAACGCTTTCGTTCCTCTGGCTCAGATGTTCGGCTACGCTACCGACCTGCGTTCCAAGACTCAGGGCCGTGGCCAGTATGTCATGGAGCCGTCTCACTACGAGCCGGTGCCCAAGAACATCGCCGACCAGATCATCGCTGGCCGTACCAAGGCTTGATCGCCTGAAAAATGAAAAAGTTTTGCCGGGGTGGTATAACTCCGGCAAAATTTCCTGTAAAAACTCTTGATTTTACAGGCGGAATTTAGTAGAATAGTTTTGCAATACAATTCTGTGTTTGCAGGACTGTTGTAACCAAAATCAATCCGATTATAAAGGGAGGATATTCCAATGGCTGAAAAGGCAAAGTTCGACCGTTCTAAGCCGCATGTTAACATCGGCACCATCGGTCACGTTGACCACGGCAAGACCACGCTGACCGCTGCTATCACCAAGGTTCTTTCCGAGACCGACGGCTGCAAGGCTGACTTCACCGCGTTCGAGAACATCGACAAGGCTCCCGAGGAGCGCGAGCGTGGTATTACCATCTCCGTCGCTCACGTCGAGTACGAGACCGCCGAGCGTCACTACGCTCACGTTGACTGCCCCGGCCACGCCGACTACGTCAAGAACATGATCACCGGTGCTGCCCAGATGGACGGCGCTATCCTGGTCATCGC
>CAVJGY010000205.1:0-3199 GCA_963648915.1 Acutalibacteraceae bacterium
ACTTGAAGGCGTAGGTCTTGAAGTGCTCCACCAGCGGGTCGAAGAGGACGTCGCCCGCGCGGGCCACACCACCGCCGACAAGGAACATCTCGGGGTCGGTGGTGGCGGCGATGGAGGCCAGTGCGACGGCCAGCGTGTCGGTCATCTCGTCGACCTCGCGGGCGGCCAGTGCGTCGCCGTTACGGGCAGCGTCAAAGACGTCCTTCGCGACGAAATCCGTGCCGCGCAGGGTGCAGGGAACATCCGGGTTCTCGTCCAGCAGCTTCTTCATGCAGCGGACAACGCCCGTCGCGCTGGAGTACTGCTCGAGACAGCCGTGCTTGCCGCAGCCGCAGGTGGCCGTCTCGTGGCGGTTGACGGTGATGTGGCCGATCTCGCCGCCTGCACCGTGAGAGCCGTCAATGACTTTGCCGTTGACGATGATGCCGCCGCCGACGCCCGTGCCCAGCGTCACCATGACTGCACTGCGGCAGCCCTTGGCTGCGCCCATCCAGATCTCGCCCAGAGCCGCGACGTTTGCGTCGTTGCCGACCAGAACCTTGATGCCGCCCAGAAGTCCGCCCAGCTCCTCGGAGACGTTCCGCTTGCCCCAGCCGCCGAGGTTGGCGCAGATGACCGGGACGATGCGGGAGTTCAGGATCGAGCCGGGCACACCGATGCCGACACCCTCGACCTGCTCTGCGGTGATGCTCTTCTCGGCCATCTTGCCGAGGACAGCGGCGGCGAGGTTCTCAAGGATGTGCTCGCCTGCGTTGGAGTTGTCGGTGGGGACTTCCCACTTTTCCAGAAGTTCGCCTGCGGTGGTGAAGAGGCCGACCTTGGCGGTCGTGCCGCCTAAGTCGATGCCGAATGCGTATTCTTTCATGTTCATTTACCCCTTTTCACAGCGGATGCTCCGCCGATTTTAATTTGACAACAGTATAACATACTCCGGGACAAAAAAGCAGAGATTCCAGCCGGATTTATGCAAAAGGCCGAAAATCCAGTGGAATTTTTGGGCAATAAAAAGTTCCCCTGAAAAATTCAGGAGAGCTGAAAATCGAAAATGCCGAAAAACGGACTTAATCCTCGTCGGAATCGTCCTCTTCTTCGTCCTCGTCGTCATCCTCGGTGCGCGGCTTGTAGAAGATGCCGCTCAGGAAGATGCTGACGAAATAGAGCAGAACCATCGGGAAAGCGACCATGCACTGCGACACGATGTCGGGCGGGGTCACGACGGCTGCAATGAAGAAGATCAGGACGATGGCAATGCCGCGTCCCTTCTTGAGCAGCTCGGGGTAGATCAGACCCATCTTGGACAGGATGATGGTGATCAGAGGCATCTCGAACACGCAGCCGAAAATCAGGAACATCGTCAAGCAGAGGTTGACGTAGCTCTCGATACTGGTGGTGGTCTGGATGTACTCTGCGCCCTCGATGCCCGTGCTCAGGAAGCGGAGCATGAAGGGCATCATCAGCTTATAGGCGAAGAGAACGCCCACGCAGAACAGGATGAGTCCCAGCAGGATGACGAGCTTCAGGAAGAAGGTCTCGCTCTTTTTCAGGCCGGGCTTTGCAAAGGCATAGATCTGATACAGTGCAATGGGGACGGTGATGACAAAGGATGCCAGCAGGGACACCCGGAAATACTGCATCAGCTTTTCCTGCGGAGCGATGGAAACGAAGGTGTAGTAGCCCTGTCCCATCTCGGTCAGCAGATCGATGAACCAGTCAGCACGGGCCAGAGTAATGACAACGGCAACAACAAACACCACCGCGCAGACGATCAGCCTGTTCCGCAGCTCTTTCAGATGTCCGGTCAGCGTCATGCTGCCGTCGTCCGTCATGACTTCGGCTTTCTTTTTGCGCTTTACGTTTGTAGCCACAATTACTCCTCGTCGTCCTTCTTCTCGCTCTTCTTCTCAGACTTCTTCTCGGAAGAATCGTCATCATCGTCGTCGGTCTCTTCCATGCCCTTCTTGAAGTTGTTCATGGTCTTGCCGAACATCTTGCCCAGCTTCGGCAGGTTCTTGGGTCCAAAGATCAGCAGGACGACGACCAGAATGATAAGCAGCTCGTTAGTACCAATACGCATAATAAAAATCTCCTTTTTACTTTTGCCGCGCCGCGAGGCGGGCTTACAACAACTTTAAAAATGTATCCTACAACCGCGGGCGCGGGTGCATTCTAAGTGGAAGCTCAGACCTTGGCTTCCTCAGCAGGGGCAGCTTCCTCTGCGGCAGCGGCCTCAGCCGGAGCAGCGGCGGGTGCTTCCTCAGGCAGTTCCTCGACCGGCTCTTCGGCGGTTTCAGTCTTTGCCTCGGCAGGGGCGGCGGTCTCCTCAGCCTTCACAGGCTCAGCAGCGGGAGCATCCTGCTCGGGCAGCTCCTCGACGGTCTCCTCGGTCAGGTCGGTGACCTCTTCGGCCTCCTCTGCCTTGGCAGCCTCTTTGCTGGTCTTGCCGATGCCGGTAAAGCTCTTGGTGACGTCCTTCACGCTGTTGTCGATGTCCTTCTTGATGTCGGTCAGCGGAGCGACGGCCTCCTTCAGAGGTGCCTGGATCTCATTCAGAGGCTCGACCACGTTCTTCTGGATCTCCTCCGAAGCAGCACCCGTGTACTTTTTCAGCTCGCGCAGCATCTTGCCCAGCTTCTTCGCGTAGACAGGCAGCTGGTCCGGGCCGATAAAGACAAATGCGATGATGACGATCATCACAAGTTCCCAAAAACCAATTTTCATAATGCTCTAATTCCTTTCCTCTGCTGTGAGGTGCACAGCATTGACCTGAATATCCGTTTGTGTCCAGTATACCAGATTCCGAAACGTATTTCCAGAGGATTCATTTTTTCGGGGAGTCGTGCTATACTGAACACGAAAGCAGCCCTCGCTGCGCTTGTGTTGCCATACATATACCGGAATAAAATAGACGGTATATGAATTTATTATGAATTGTTTGTGAACGAGTGGGCAAACAGGGCTGTTTTCTAAACAATATGTAAATCAAAATAAAGAATTTACAGAGAGGGATGTTGTTATGACCGAGATCCATGCACAGCGGTTCGAGCGAGTCGTTCAAAATCTGGCGGCGATGGGGCTGACCCAGATGGTCGTCAGCGACCCGCCGACGATCTTTTATCTGACAGGCGTGCGCATTTTCCATCCGGGTGAGCGGATGCTTGCCTTGCTGCTCCGTGCAGACGGGAATCATCGCATGTTCGTC
>CAVJGY010000206.1:0-3189 GCA_963648915.1 Acutalibacteraceae bacterium
GAGTTTATTCCACGCCACCTGATAGCGCGTTCCGGTGATTCGGCTGATTGCTTCCTCCCGCGAAAGCGCTTCCACCTGCGTTTCATGTAACTCCGGGTTCATCGGACGACCCTCTTCATCCACAAAAAGGAAACTGCATATCGCGAGATTTGCATGATATTTCTGGATGGCCGCAGCCATAGTTTCATACATTTCCGGCTTGATAAAATCATCGCTGTCCACAAAACCGATATACTGTCCCCGTGCAATGTCCAATCCGGCATTCCGTGCCGCAGACAACCCACCGTTTTTTTGGTGAATAACGGTGACACGCCCATCTTTTTCTGCTGCCGCGTCACAAATCGCTGGGCAATTGTCCGGCGAACCGTCGTCGACCAGAATCAATTCAAAATCCTGAAACGTCTGTGCAAGAATCGAGTCAATACATTTTTGCAGATATTTTTCCACCCTGTAGACCGGCACGATAATGCTTATCGTTGGAGTATGCTTTGCCATCTCTGTTCCCTTTCCACTATTGTCCCCGTTTTGACTTTTTTCACAAATCAAGTATAGCATTTCTACCTTTGCTTGACAATCCATCCAGTCACAAAATCTCACATTTTAAGCGTGCGATCAGCTTTTCCATCAGGGCGACCCGGTTAAATGGCGTCATAAGGTAGAAGCCATCCGCATAGGGCAGAGCTTCGGCGGCCATTTTCAGCGAGATCTCCAAGCCCAGAGCCTCGCCCTGCTCCCGGTCAAGGCCCTCGAAGCGGCGGATGATGTCCTCCTCCACATGGATTCCGTTGACCTCATTTTCCATGAAAATGGCATTCCGCTGGCTGACAACGGGCATGATACCTGCCAAGATCTTCGCACTGCCGCCCAGAACCTCCCGGGCATGACGCAGATTTTCCACCGCCTGCTCCGAAAGGACGGGCTGGGTCAGGAAACCGGACATGCCGTTTTCCACCTTTTCCACGGCACGGCGCAGCTCCACATCAAAATTCCGGGCATTCAGGTTCAGCGCACCGAACACCGTCATCGGCGAGGGCATCTCCCGGCCCTCTCCGGCCAGCGAAACGATATACTTCGCCAGCTTGCGGGAATTGAACTGGTAGACGTTCTTCACCTCGTCGCGCTCTGCGGTCGGGATGGGGTCACCCGTGATGGCCAGCACCTCCCGCACGCCCTCAGCGTACAAGCCCAACAGCAACGCCTTTGTCGCGTTCAGGTTGCGGTCGCGGCAGGTCATATGGGGCAGGGTGCAGAGCCCCAGCTCCCGGTGCACCCGGCAGGCCACCAGAGAAGAATCCATCCGCGCCCGGGCGATAGGGCAGTCTGCAATCGTCAGCAGGTCTGCGCCCGCCGCCTGCAATCGTTTTGCGCCCGCAAGATAATTCGTCAGGTCAGCATCCTTGGGCGAATCCAGCTCGATGGCGATGACCTTTTCGCCTGCATTCAGTTTTCGCAGGAATGCGTCATCTTTTTCCACGGTCGGCTTCTCCGGCGTGGAAATTTTCGGCTGTACGGAAATTTTTTCCTCCGGCAGGGCATCCAGCTCTGCCCGCAGAGCCGCGATATGAGCGGGCGTCGTACCGCAACAGCCGCCCAGAATTTTCACGCCCTCCATCGCCAGCTGACCCAGCTCCCGGGCGAAATATTCTGGCTTTCCCTGATACTTCACCTGCGTCCGCGCCACCACCGGATAGCCTGCGTTGGGCATGACCGACAGCGGGATGCTTCCGTCCATCAGCTGACGTGCCAGCGTCCGCATTGCGCCGGGCGCAGAGACACAGTTCAGGCCGACCGCATCCACAAGGCCGCTCTCGGACATCCGCCGGGCGAGGTCCTTGCAGAACATGCCTTCGCGGGTGTAGCCGTCTGGCAGAACCGCAAACGACACGACCACGAATGCATCTGGCACTTCCTTTTTAATGCACTCAACGGCATCCAGAACGCCCACATCCGAGCTGAGCGTCTCGAACAGAAAATTCTGCGCACCTAAAGCAAGAAACTGCTTTGCTACTGCGGTATAGATTTCACCCGCCGGGTGAGTCTCGGTGTCCTGTGCCGGGCCGATGTCGGCAAATACAGCCGCACCATACGGTTCTGCGGCCTGCTCTGCCAGCTTCCAACCTGCATCTGCCAGAGCCTCCCAGCCCGACAGCCCTGCGGCGGCCATTCGAGGTAGACCGAAGGTGTTGGTCTTGATGGCGTCTGCGCCCGCTGCCAGATATTCCCGGTGAACGGCCAGCACGCCCTCCGGGTCGGAGCAGTTCGCCTGCTCGCACTCCTGCCCGGGCTTTACCTTATAATATGTACCCATGCCGCCGTCGAACAAAAGCGGCTTGTGTTCCAGATGTGCGTGGATGTTTATCATACTAGGAACTCCTTTTCTCCACAAATTTCCGCAAAAATAGTTGATTCTAGTGTAGCTTAGAATCCGCCCTTGTCAAGCATTTTCTCCTGCCAAAGCCGGATTTTACTTGCGCCGGAGCGAAATTTGTGCTATCCTATGCGTACTTTACAATGTGAGGAGAGATGTATCATGCGCCATGCTGGAACACAGGAGATCGAAACGCCGCGGCTGCTTTTGCGCCGCCTTGTCCCCGGGGATGCCCCGATGATGTACCGCAACTGGGCCAACGACCCGGACGTGACCCGTTTTCTGCGCTGGGAGCCGCATAAAAACGAGGCCGAGACCTATGAGCTGCTCACGGCATGGGCGACTCTCTACCCGAACCCCGACTATTACCAGTGGGCCATCGTGGAAAAGGCCACCGGAGAGGTATTCGGTACGATCAGTGTTTTCCGGTCGGACGCCGCTGAACCCAATCCTCGGGATGAATGGCCGGGATTCGACGACCGCAACGGCATCTGGGAGGTCGGCTACTGCATCGGGAAAAAGTGGTGGAACAAAGGCTTTACCACCGAGGCTCTGAAAGCTGTGCTGGGCTTCTGGTTCACGAACACAGATTCGGACTGGCTGGCCTGCTCCCATGCCTTCCAGAATCCCGCCAGTGGAAAAGTCATGACGAAGGCCGGCTTTGTCTACGATCACGACGCCGAGTATCACAAATTCGATGGCACACCCGTCTCCTGCAAATGCTATGCACTAACAAGAGAACATTATAATACGATAAAATAAACCTCTCAGTCTCGCATTCGCTCGACAGCTCTCCTAATAAGAGAGCCTTTGGCAGATAG
>CAVJGY010000207.1:0-3168 GCA_963648915.1 Acutalibacteraceae bacterium
GAGGGGTACTTTGTATGATTCTCAACCGCAACAGTCAAATCATTTCCTGTGAGCAATCCAAACCCATCCAGTACGCGCTTTCTGCCGTTCAGCGCGACATGAAAGCCGTCTTTTCCGAGACCGAGACGCCCGGCGGCACCATCCGCCTTGCCAAAGACAGCGATCTGCTGCTGGAGTGCTTCTGTCTGCAGGTGCATGACAGCGAGCTTTTGCTCACCGCCGCCGATACGCTGGGCTTTGTGTACGGCCTGTTTGAGGTGAGCAAACGATTTCTGGGTATCCAGCCCTTCTGGTTCTGGAACGACCAGAAGTTCACCCGAACGGACGGCGTGACCGTGCCGCAGAACTTCACCTACGAGAGCAAACCCGCACGGGTGCGGTATCGCGGCTGGTTTGTCAACGATGAAACGCTCATCTCCCATTGGAAGGTGGAACGCCGCAGTGAGATGCCCTTTGTGATGGTCTTTGAGGTGATCCCCGGCACGGGCGAGAACGGCCACCGCTACCACGACCTCGCCGCCGATATGGGACTTATCATCACCCACCACCACGCCGAACCGTTAGGCGCAAAGATGTTCGTGCAGGCCTACCCGGAGTTAGAGCCGAAGTTCAGTCTGTACCCGGACAAATTCCGTGCCCTCTGGCAGGACGCCATCACCGCCCAGAAAGCCACGCCGACTATCTGGAACATCGGCTTCCGGGGACAGGGAGATAAACCCTTCTGGGACGATGACCCCCAGTATGACACCCCTGAAAAGCGCGGCGCACTGATTTCCTCCCTTATCCGGGAACAGTACGATTTGGTGAAGCAGAACGACCCCAATGCCATCTGCTGTACCAATCTTTACGGCGAAACGATGGAGCTTTACCAGCAGGGATGCCTTGACCTGCCGGAAGATGTCATCAAGATTTGGGCGGACAACGGTTATGGCAAGATGGTGAGCCGCCGTCAGGGAAACAGCAACCCCCGCGTGACCGCTCTGCCGCCGCAGGGCGACACTGGAGCGCATGGTCTGTACTACCATGCTTCTTTCTACGATTTGCAGGCCGCAAGCCACATTACCATGCTTCCCAACAGCACCGAGTTTGTGGGCGAGGAACTGAAAAACGCGCTGACGCATGGCGTGGATGATTACTGGCTCATCAACTGCTCCAACGTCAAGCCCCACGCCTATCTGCTGGATTATATCGCTCAGTTCTGGCAGACCGGCGAAGCCGACCCGGAGGGTCACCGCATCGCCTATGCGCAGAACTACTATGGCAAAGCAAATGCGCTGACCGTCGCTAAGTGCCTTTCCGGATACGCAGACCATGCGGTTTCCTATGGCACACACCCGGACGACCATGCAGGCGACCAGTTCTATAACCATGTCCCCCGGATGCTGATTTCCCAGTTTCTCCGTGACCGCACCCAGCCCAGCGAGGATTTGAAGTGGCTCTGTGACCGCCCGGCCTTGAGCGGACAAGCCACATGGTGCGGCGCAAAATTCAAAGAAGCGGCACAGGGCTATGAACAGTACCTCCGCCAGTGCGAAGCCGCCGCAGCCACCATGACGGGTGCAGCACGGACGCTCTTTCAGGACACGCTCCGGATGCAGGCGCAGCTCTATGCACTCTGGGCACAGGGCGGTGCGGCTGTCTGCGCGGCACTGGAAGCCGGATTCGTGGGGGATTGGAAGCACTGCTTCTATCAGGCCGGAAAAGCCAAAAAAGCCTATACTGCCGCAAATGCTGCCATGCGCGGCCGCGAACACGGAAAATGGATTGACTTTTATGCAAACGAGTGTCAAACTGATGTTAAGCAGTCGGCACAGGTCTGCGGTTATCTGATGAGCTTTGCCCGCACCCTCGGCGAAGGCCCGCACTACTACGAGTGGATGCGGGAGTTCGGCGACAGCGAGCAGGACCGCCGCATCATGCTGATTCTGAACACCGACAACCACCCGGACGATGACACCCTCTGGCGGCTGATGGAGCAACGCTGGGGAGAATAACAGCAGAAAGAGGAGAGCGTATGTTCCGCCGCGCAAAACGAAAGTTTCTCGACCTGCCCTTGGCACAGAAATTCGTCAGCATCTTTGCGGTGCTGACCCTGCTCAGTGGTGCACTGATGATCGGTGCATTACATCTGGGGCTTTCTGTATTTGAGGAAAAATTCTACGAGAAATCGCTGCAGGAGTTGGACTTCTTTGTACAGCGGGTGGACGACGACATTCAGGATATCGACACTCTGACCCGGAGCATCGCGGTAGACTCCAACATTCAGGAAGAGCTGAACGCCCTCTCCCATGCCGACCCCGAAACCGCCAATTATTATTATCTGCTCACGGCAGTTCGCCCGCTTCTTTTGGAAAAAATCTATCAGGACCGGCAAATCAGCAGCCTGCAATACACCGATCTCTACGGCCATACCCTGACGATTGGACAGGACATGCCCGACCCCGGCACGGCGCGGCTGACCGCGCTGGAGATGGCTCTGAACGCGACGCCCGGCGGCTTTGCGCTGGTAGAATCGGACAGCGCAGACTATCCGTATATCCTGTGCGGACGGTGCATCCTGCGCAGTCAGGATATGAGCTTGAAAAAGCTGGGAACGATTGTGGTCGCTCTCGATGTGGGAAATCTGCTGGACGGCGAGATTCACAGTCTGTCCAGCAAGCCGTCGGAACTTTATCTTTACAATGGTGCGCAGCTCATCTACCACAGCGGCGAAGAAGCGGCGGCGACCCTGCCTCAGACCGACAGCACGCAGGGCTATCAAATCGCCACCGTGGGCGGAAAGAAATATTTTGTCTGCTGGCTGACAAGTTCCCTCACCGGACTGCGGCTGTGCAGTGTGTTCGACTATCACGAGATCTACGGGCAAATCAACGCCGCCCGGAACGCACTGATTTTCGGCGAGTGTGCGATTCTGGTGTTGTTTGCGTGGGTTCTGCTCCACATGGCACGTCTCGTTACAAGACCCATCCACACTCTGAGCGAGGCGGTGCAGACCGTCGACCAGCAGGAAGGCAACTTTGCCGCCGCCCGCGCGATGCTGCCCGCAGACCCAGCGGCGGATGAGATCGGCACACTGACACGTGAATTTGATTCCATGCTGGGAAAAATCGATACGCTGATTCACGAAAATTACGAAAAGCAGATTCTTTTGCAGGAAACGCGCTACAA
>CAVJGY010000208.1:0-3157 GCA_963648915.1 Acutalibacteraceae bacterium
ATGATCCAGGGCGTGAAGGACTGCCTCGACGCCCGCGAGCTCATCAAGGTCAAGGTTCTGGACAACAGCATGTACAATGCCCGCGAAGCATCCGTCCTGCTGGCTGAGGCCACTGGTGCGGACTGCGTGCAGGTCATCGGCTCGAAATTCGTCCTCTACCTGCAGAAGAAAAAGGACAGCGCGTATGCGGACCTGCTGAAATAATGAAAATTTTATTGTACGGCGGCACGTTCGACCCGCCCCATAACGGCCACCTGAACAATCTGCGGGCGGCTGTCCGTCGGGTGCAGCCCGACCGGGTGGTCGTCATGCCGGCGGGAGTCCCGCCCCACAAGCACGCGTCCACGACGCCGGGAATGCTCCGGGTCGAGATGTGCCGCTGCTTCGAGGCTCTGAGGGCAGAGAACGCTGTGCCGGAGCTGGAGGTCAGCAGTTGGGAGGTGGAGCAGGCTGCCGCCGGACGTCGGAACTATACGGTCGTCACGCTGGAAATGCTGGCCGACCGCTTCCCGGACGCTCAGCTCTATCTGGCCGTCGGCAGCGACATGCTGATGACCTTTGACGAATGGTATCGCTGGGCGGACATTCTGGACTTGGCGCACCTCGTGGTCGTCAGCCGGAACATCGGCGACGACCCGGCACTCCACGCCAAGGCAAAACAGCTCGACCCCGAGGGCGGACGCATCCTGCTCGCCCCGGTGGAGGCTCTGCCGATGGCGAGCAGCAGCCTGCGGAAGCGTCTGGCGGCAGGCGAGGACTGCGAACAGGAGCTTCCGGAGAACGTCCGCCGTGTCATTGCGCGGGAAGGACTTTACCGAAACCAAGGAGACGAAGAAAACAATGAAGTTGAAAGAGGCAAAGGAGCTTGTGCGGGGCCGTCTGAGCGATAAACGGTATCAGCACACCCTCAACGTCAAGAAGATGGCCGTCAAGCTGGCGAAGCGGTACGGCGTCAGCGAGGAAAAGGCGGCTCTGGCCGCTCTGCTCCACGACTCGGCAAAGGAGATCTCCAAGGACGAGATGAAAGAGCTGATGGCGAAGTACCCGGAGTATGCCGAGGGCGGGGAGAGCCGCCCGTCTCCGGTCTGGCACGGCGTCTGTGCCGCGATTTTAGCGCGCACCGAGTGGGGCGTGACCGACGAGGCTGTGCTTTCGGCCATCGCCTGCCACACCGCAGGCAAGCCGGGCATGAGCAAGCTGGACAAGATCGTTTATCTGGCCGACATGTCGAGCAAGGAGCGGGACTGGCCGGGCGTCGGCAAACTGCGCAAGCTGGAAATGAAGGATCTCGACGCCGCGATGCTGGTCGCACTGGAACGGACCAATGCGTTCGTCCTCTCACAGGGCAAGCCCCTCGACCCGATGTCCAAGGCGGCCTATGAAGATATCCAGCAGCAGGTGAAAGCCCGCAGTGAAGCGTAACACCTCGTTCCCAGCAGAAAACTGATTGCAGATTACGGGGAAGAATGTTATACTATGGGATATAGCGCGGTTTTTCCGCAATAAATCTGGAAGGAATATGAACGAATGAGTCAAGCTCCGCGTCGTATCAATACAGACCGCTCTTTGAATCGTCCGACCGAACAGCGTCCGTCGCCTGCCCCTCAGCCGACGCCGATGCCGAAACCTCAGCCGGAAGCGGTGCACGAGCCGTCTGCGGGCGAATCCGTTTCGCCCCGTCAGGAACAGTCTGACAGTCCAAAACCTGTCGCCAGCGGTGGAAACGGCGGAAACAAGCCGCCGCGTCATGCCGCTGCTCATGCAGCTCCGCCTCCAAGCGAGAAACGCCGCCGCAATAAGAAAAAGAAGAAAAAAACTCCGCTCTGGCTGCCGATGGCCATCACGCTGGCGGTCATCGCCGTCATCTCGGGCGTCGTGGTCTACGGCGTGAGCATGGTGAACAAGGTGGAGGAGAGCCTCCGCCCCGACTCGGAGGTCGAGGAGATCGCACAGGAGATCCAGACCCTTGAAGAATACAAGGGCGACGTCGTGAACATTCTGGTCTGCGGCATCGACTACGAGGAAGGCCGCGACTACTCCAACGACCCCACCGCCAACGACGGCATGACGGATATGATCTTGTATTGTCAGTTCGACATCAAGGGCGGCGCACTGCGGATGCTCCAAATCCCGCGCAATACTCTTGTGACGACCTCGGGACGAAAGGTCACCCTCTCGAATGGCAAGACCTACGCCGCGACCAACTATCAGATCAACTCGGTGGCTCTGTCCAACGGCGGCAGCATCGCGGCTCTGGCGGAGGTCATCTACGACCAGTACAAGCTGCCCATCGACTATTACGTCTCCATCGACATGCAGGCGTTGGTCGAGATGGTGGACAACTTCGGCGGCATCGAGGTCTATATCCCCCATGACATGTCCTTCGCGGGCAGTGCGCTGAAACAGGGCTACCGCAACCTAGACGGTGCGTCGGCGGAGTTCTTCGTCCGCTGTCGTCACGGTGAGGGCTATGCCAACTCGGACATCGACCGTCTGAACATGCAGCGGTATTTCTACGCCGGTCTGTTCAAGCGTGTCCGCTCGATGGGCATCACCGACGTGCTGAACCAGCTGCCGCTGGTGTTCAACAACTATATCAAGACCGACATGGACTTGGCGACCATCGCCAAGATGCTCGTCTCGTTCACCCGCATCGACAGTGCAAACATCATGCTGGCGCAGACCCCGGTCTTTATGGGCGTGCCGAACGTCGGCTCGACCGAGAGCTTTGATGGCTATTCCTGCGTCGTGCCCGATGCAGGCTCCATCGCAGAGCTGCTCAACACCTATTTCCGCAATTACACCGGCCCGGTGAGCGCGTCGGAGATGAACCTTGTGACCGATAAGTGGCCGCACGGTACGGCATCCACCAGCGCGAACGTCCAGTTCGTCGGCCAGCTCGATAAGGAGTCGGATGATGCCATCCTCAGCGGTGACACTGATGTTCAGGGCGCGACCACGACCGACGGTCAGGCCGCCGGAACAGGACAATAACAGATAGGAGAACCACATGGAAAACTTGAAAGACAGCAAGACCCTTGCAATCGAAATTGCAAAGATCCTCGATAAAAAGAAGGCGCAGGACGTCCGGGTGCTGAAGGTCGACAGCCTGACCGTCCTGACCGACTACTTCGTCATCGCCTCCGGTACGTCCACC
>CAVJGY010000209.1:0-3129 GCA_963648915.1 Acutalibacteraceae bacterium
CGACAAAGCGGGTCAGGATAGCGGTCTGCCATAGAAAGTGACGCTGTGATGGCCTTTGCCACCCCCTCGGGCAGACCCAGCGGGCTGACATTTGCCGAAAAATCCAACGCATCCCGACCAAATTGTTCCCGGTAGCCTGCCCAGTCTCCACCATGTACCAATGTTTTCATAGAAGTCCTCTTAAAATCAACCCGGCCGCCAGCGCAAGCAGGCTCTCCGCATACATCATTCGATTCGCGCGGAGGATGTCCTCCGGCTCGATGGGGCGAAGCGGGTCACCAATCGTCGGTTTATCGTAATATTCTCCGAAATAGTAGGCAGGCCCGGCCAGCTGAACGCCCAGCGCACCCGCACAGGCACTTTCGGTCTGCGCACTGTTGGGGCTGGCATGATTCCGACGGTCACGCCGCCAAATTTTCCATGCCCCCGACGGGCTGTTTCCGGTCAGAGCCGCCGCCGCGACCCAGAGCAGACCTGCCAGTCGGCTCGGAATATAATTCGCTGCATCGTCCAGTTTTGCCGGAATACGGCCAAAATAGAGATATTTCTCGTTTTTATAGCCCAGCATACTGTCCATCGTGTTGATTGCCTTATAGGTCAGTGCCAGCGGCGCACCGCCCAACAGCATATACAACAGCGGCGCAATGACGCCATCGCTGGCATTTTCTGCCACTGTCTCGACGGCGGCCTTTGTCACGCCCTCGGCGGTGAGGTTCTGGGTGTCGCGCCCGACGATTCGGCTGACGGCCTTGCGTGCTGCGGGCAAATCGCCTTTTTTCAGCTCCTTGTAGACGTTTTTGCTCTCCTGTGCCAGACCCTTTGCGGCCAGTGCTTGTCCGCACCAGAACATTTCTACCGCCAATCCCAGCCACGGCGAGATACGCGCCGCGCCCAGACAGACCAAGCTGGTGAGCAAAAATGTCCCGACCGGAAGGATGAATGCCACCACTGCGCCGCCCAGCAGCTCTCCCTGCGGAGTCTTGGGCAGACGGGCGCGGAGACGCTTTTCCAGTGCGGAGATGGCCTTTCCCATGATGACGACGGGGTGAGTCAGCCATGCCGGGTCGCCGAACAGCGTGTCAAGGACGAAGCCGCCCAAGACCGCCCACCCGGTCAGCATCCGCTCTCCTTGGTGTACTGCACCGTCTTAACGACGTAGAGTACACGCTTTTCCACCCAGTCGCGGGTGTCCAGAATATAGCCTCCGGCGTTCGGGCCGCACCACTCATAATAATTTTTATGCGGTAAAACGTATTCTTCCATTGCCGCCATCTGCGTTCCGCCGTGCGCGAGGATAACGAGCCGCTCTTCCCCATTCGCAATGGCCTCGTCGACCAGCTTGGAAAACGCCTTGCAGATCCGCTCCGAGAAGTCCTGCTTCCGCTCTCCGTCCGGGCAGGGGCTTTCGCAGTTGGCCTCGACCCACGCGAGATAATCCGGGTCGTGCTCCATCTCGATGAAGTTCCGACCCTCGAAACTGCCGAAGCACATCTCCTTCAGTCCGTCGACCGGAACGAGCTTTGCATTCGGGAAGAGAATTTTTGCCGTCTGGCTCGTCCGCTGAAGAGGCGTGACATAGACCACCTCCGGGTCGAAATCCGCCCGGCGCAGCTGTGCCATGCCCGCAGGCGAAAGCGGAATATCC
The DNA here is from genome assembly GCA_963648915.1 of Acutalibacteraceae bacterium. GTDB lineage: Bacteria > Bacillota > Clostridia > Oscillospirales > Ruminococcaceae > Faecalibacterium. Next base: position 1,646 of record CAVJGY010000209.1, read on the forward strand.
CGCTGGCCCTGATAGCGTTTCTGTGCGTTGTATTCGGTCTGGCCGTGGCGCAGTAAGTAAATCAGCATGATGGAAGTTCTCCTTTCAAAATCGTGGGGATGCCGCAGAACATCTGCACGACGCAGTCCGCGCGTACCGCCAGCAGGCAGGCCAGACGTCCAGCCGCTTCCCGTGTCGCACGCTGTCCGGCGTCGATGGGGACGACTCCCCCGCCAACCTCGGTCGCAAGGACGATATCGCAGCCCGCCAGCTCCTCGGCCAGCCGTTCCAAATCCTGCGACTGTGCGGCAAGCTCCTGCACATCAAAAATCCGCGTGCCTTCAAGCTTTTGTGCAAATGTCCGTTTGCCGCTGTACAACGGCCCGGTGATGAAGATCATAACAGCCCTCCCCATTGACAGGCGGCCAGTGCCGCCAGCATCCAGAGTTCGGTCTTTTGCAGAAACCAGCCCGCCAAATCTCCCGTGATGCCGCCGAACTGCTTTTCTGCCACCCTATGATACCGCAAAAGGCTCAGGAACGCCAGCCCTACCAGCCCAAAGCCGCCCAGCGCGAGCATTCCGATGCTGACTACAGCGGCCTGCACCATCAGCACCCGGCGCACGGTCTGGCGGTCTGCAGCCGTCGCAAATGTGTGCGCTAATCCGGTGTTTTTTGCCAGCGGAAATGCCGCCACCGCATAGCCGGAGAGGGTGCGTTCCAGCACAAAGGCCAGCGTCCAGAGTGCGCCGACTCGCGGCGTGAACTCCACACAGGCCGAAAGCCCGAAATAGGCCACGAAATAACTGCACAGCCGGATGACCGCGAACGCACCGCAGTGCGGGTCTTTCAGAATTTCCAGCTTCTTTTCCCGGTCGCCGTAGCTGGACAGGGCGTCGCAGGTGTCCGCGTAGCCGTCCAGATGGATTCCGCCCGTGACCCAGACCGGAACAAGGCAAAAGCCCGCCGCCTTTGCCAGCGCGGGGATCGGCAGAACGCCGCAGACGCACCACACCCCCCCGCAGACCAGCCCGATGAGCGGAAATGCACACATCACGTACCGCATATTTTTCGTGTTCCACTCGAACTGCGGCACAGGCAACGCCGAAAACATTGCAAACGCGACCGCGATGGTCTGGAAAATGATCATGGTTTCTCTCCTTTATAATAGACCGGGATGCCGCAGACCACCCGCACCACCGCATCGGCACGCGCCGCAAGTCCGTTGTTGACCTGCGCCAACGCCCGAAGATAGCGGTCGGTATCCCCGGCATAATCCGCACCGCCGCTGAACACCTCGTTCGAGACGACGACAAGGTTCTCGCACCGTTCTGCCAGCGTTTCCAGTCCGGACAAAACCGCCTGCGCGGTGTTCTCCCCCGCCCCGTTCGGGTCGTAAAGCTCGTTGGCAGTCAGGTTTCCAAGGTCCTCCAACAGTGCCGTCCCCTTTTGCGGAAAGGTCACTTTTTCGATGTGGAGCGGGCACTCGATGGTCTGGAATTGCTT
>CAVJGY010000210.1:0-3129 GCA_963648915.1 Acutalibacteraceae bacterium
TGGCGATGACCTGCTTGTACCAGTAGAAGCTGTCCTTCCGGCTGCGGTTTTTGCTGCCCGTGCCGTCGTCGTTCATGTCGACATAGATGAAGCCATAACGCTTGCTCATCTGTCCGGTAGAGGAGGCAACAAGGTCGATGGGACCCCAAGTGGTGTAGCCGATGAGGTCAACACCGTCCTCGTTGACGGCCTGCTCCATCGCCTTGATGTGCTCCCGCAGGTAGTCGATGCGGTAGGTGTCGTGGATCGAGCCGTCGGCCTCGACGGTGTCCTTCGCACCCAGACCGTTCTCGACGATGAAGAGGGGCAGCTGGTAACGGTCGTAGAGGTTGTTTAGGACGATGCGCAGACCCAGCGGGTCGATCTGCCAGCCCCATTCGCTGGCCTTCAAGTGGGGGTTGCGCAGGGTCTTTGCGGCGTTGGTGGTCTGCATCGCGCCCGTCTTTTCGGGATGTGCCGAGATGCACCGGCTGGAATAGTAGCTGAACGATACGAAGTCGACACAGCCTGCACGCAGGGTCGCTTCGTCCTCCGGCAGCATTTTCGGGGTCACGCCCATCCGCTCCATCTTCTTGATGGCATACGGAGCGTAACGCCCCCGAACCTGAATGTCGCTGAAGAAGTAGTTCACATGATCCTGCTGGATGGCACTGAACACATCCTCGGGGTCACAGCTCCACGGATAGTATGTTCCGCCTGCCAGCATACAGCCGACCTTGGCTTCCGGGTCGATGGAGTGGCAGAGCGCGACGGCCTTTGCGCTGGCGACCAGCTCATGGTGCGCAATTTGGTATTTGACCTTATTTTTATCTTCGCCCGGCTCGAACACTGCACCCGCACCGCCGAAGGGCAGGTGCATGAGCATGTTGATCTCGTTGAAGGTCAGGTAATACTTGACCTTGCCCTTGAACCGCTTGAACACGACCTCGCAGTAACGGATGAAGGCGTCGATGGTGCGGCGGTCTTTCCAGCCGCCGTACTTCTCGAGGAGAGCCATCGGCAGGTCGAAATGGCAGAGGGTGATGAGCGGCTCGATGCCGTAGCCGTGCAGAGTGTCGATGAGGTCTTCGTAGAACTTCAGGCCGGCCTCGTTGGGGACAGCGTCCTCTCCGGTGGGGAAGATGCGCGTCCATGCGATGGAGAAGCGATAGACCTTGAAGCCCATTTCGGCGAAGAGGGCGATGTCCTCACGCCAGCGGTGATAGTGGTCGATGGAAAGGTGGCTGGGATAATAAGCATCCGCAGGGATGTCCTTGTAGCTGATCTCGCCGCGCAGGACGGCCATGCGGTCGTCTCCGGCGGGGATGACATCCACGAGGCTCGGGCCGCGGCCATCGGCATCGTAGCCACCTTCACATTGGTTGGCAGCGGTCGCACCGCCCCAGAGGAAACCTTCCGGAAAACGATTTGCCATTACGCATTCTCCTTTTTCTCAAACTTGAAGGACAGAGCCCAAGTGACAACGGCGGTGACGACAGCCGTGATAGTAAGAGCGATGATGATGTTGATGAAGCAGGTCATGCTGTTCTCGCCGATGTAGAGCAGGACAGCGGGCAGGCCGGAAGAACCGGTTGCATAGCGGTGCGTGTGGGTCAGGCCAGCGTACAGGCCGCCGACACCGCCGCCGATCATGGCAGCGATCAGGGGGTACTTCTTGGGCAGGTTGACGCCGTACAGGACAGGCTCGGTGATGCCCATCAGAGCGGTGATGCCGCCGGAAGTTGCCAGCTGCTTGACCTTGGGGTCTTTGGTGCGGATGGCGACGACCAGAGCAGCCGTGCCCTGTGCGATGTTGGAGCAGACACAGCCCGGTCCGAAGATGCTGTCATAGCCCAGCTGAGACATCTGCATAACGCCCAGAGGAGCAACGCCGTTGTGGAGGCCGAACATGACCATCGGAGGCAGGAATGCACCGATCAGAACGGCGGGTGCCCAGCTTGCATTCTCGCTCAGGAAGGTGAAGAAGATCGCGAGGTAGCTGCCGAGGAAGTTGCCGATAGGACCAACGAGAGCCATTGCCAGAGTGCCCATCACGAGGAAGGTCAGCATCGGGACAAAGACGAGGTTGACGGATTTCGGGATGACACGGTTGAGCAACTTCTCGACCTGTGCCTGAACCAGAATGACAAGGATGATGGGGATGACCGTGCCGGAATAGTTCACCAGACGGAAGGGGATGACCTCAAAGAACTTGACAGCCTCGCCTGCAGAGACAAGGCTGATCCAGTTGGGGTGCATCATGATGCCCGCGACAGTCGCGGCGAGGATGGGGTTGCACTTGAGCTTCTTTGCCTCGCAGAAAGCGATGAGGATGGGCAGGAAGTAGAAGGCTGCATCCGCGAAGAAGTTGAAGATGTAGTAGGTCTGGCTGGTGGTGTCGATGAGCTTAAAGACGACCAGCAGAGCCATCAGTGCTTTCAGCATACCAGCACCGGACAGTGCGGGGATGATGGGCTGGAACGTGCCGGCCACGAAGTCGATGACGACCGAGATGGGGCTTTTCTTTTCGGTGGATTCCGGCTCGGAATCGCTGCGGGCGTCGGTCACGCCGCACAGAGGCTCGAGGACGGCAAACAGGTCGGCAACATCCGTGCCGATGACGACCTGATAGACGCCCGCACTGCGGATGACCTTACGGACGCCGTCCAGTGCTTCCAATGCCTTGTCGTCGGCCTTGCTCTCGTCTGCCAGCGTGAAGCGCAGACGGGTCTGGCAGTGACGCACGCCCTTGATGTTCTCCTTGCCGCCGACCAGAGGGATGATCTGTTCAGCAAGCTGCTGATAATTTTTCGCCATTTTGATTTCTCCTTATCTCAAGACGTTCGGCGGGAGATGTTCCGGACCATCGTCCCTTTCGCTGACAAAAGGATAACACAAAAAAGCGCATGAAATCAAGATTTTCGGTTTCGGCCTGTTTCGGGATACAAGTTTTTCGGGGATGCCGGATGAAACAGAATGAAACACAACTGAAACGCCCCGGACAAAAAGAAATGCTGCCGTGTCCGGGAAGAACACGACAGCGTTTCCGCTTCAATGATTTGGAAGGTCAATGCAGGATGGGCTTTCGGGTCAGGGGGTCGAGAAGTGCCAGCTGCTCATCCAGAGAAAAGCTGTTCGGCTCGATGAAGT
>CAVJGY010000211.1:0-3122 GCA_963648915.1 Acutalibacteraceae bacterium
ATCCTGGATTTCGTGGCCGACCGGCGTGCCCCGACTCCTTCGGCGGCGGCAGAGCTTGCCGTGCCGGATCGAGCCGAAGTTTCACGAAAATTAAGCAATCTTGAACAAAATATTCGGATTTTAGCCCACAATCGATTGGAATTATGCTATAATAGGCTCGAGCAGGCTGAGCAACAGCTTTCCCCGGAGACGACCCGCAGTGTCCTGCACGCAGGGCAGTCCCGGCTGGACGCTATGCAGACGGCTCTTCGTGCGGCGGCAAATCAGAAACGGAAGGAAAGCTCCGTCCGTCTGGCACATGCCGCTGTGCGTGCTGATTCGCTCAGCCCCTATCGCGTGCTTGCCCGTGGCTATGCGATGGTGTTGGACAAGAACGAAAAGCTGACAACGCCGGATAAACTCCGGGCAGGCGATGCCATTACCCTTCGCGGTGCGTCGCAGAAAGCGCGCTGTACCGTCGAGGCTGTGGAGGAAATCAATGAGAGCACCCAAAAGTTTTGAAGAAGGGATGTCTCGTCTGGATGCCATCTTAGACCAGATGCAGCAGGAGGACACCACCCTTACGGATTCCGTCAAGCTGTATGCAGAGGTGGCTTCCTTGATGGAGTACTGCCACGCCGCCTAAGGCGGAAAATTGAGGAGGAATGTTCCATGGATTACGAAAAGCAGTATCAGGAATATCTCGAGCGGGTCAACCGTGCGTTGGATGCCGCCTGCGAAACATTTTTGCCCGAGGAATCGGAGGTCTGCCGCGCTGCCCGGTATAGTCTGCTGGGCGGCGGAAAGCGCATCCGTGCCGTGCTGGTGCTGGCCGTCTGCGATATGCTGAATGGCAACGCCGAAGCAGCCGAGCAGTTTGCAGCAGCCGTCGAGATGCTGCATTGCTACTCGCTGATCCATGATGACCTGCCCTGCATGGACAACGATGACCTCCGCCGTGGCAAGCCGTCCTGCCACAAGGCATTCGGTGAGTCTACCGCAATGCTGGCAGGCGATGTTCTGCTGACCGAGGCGTTCAATGTCATCGCGAACGCTTCCGCTTCGCCGGAGATCTGCGTTCGTGCAGCGAAGGCTCTGGGTGCAGGTGCAGGCAGCCACGGCATGGTCTACGGTCAGGAGCTTGACCTGAAATATGAGGCTCTGGCCGCGACTGAGGAACAGCTTCGGCTGATCCATCGCCACAAAACGGGTGCGCTCATCAACGCCGCCGTCCAGATGGGCGCAGCTGCAGCACAGGCCACTGAGCTCCAGAGCAAAGAGCTGGAAGCCTATGCTTATGGTATCGGTCTGGTGTTCCAGATCGTCGATGATGTGCTGGATGTGGTCGGCTCGCAGGAGCAGTTGGGCAAGCCCATCGGCAGCGACAGCGAAAACGGCAAGACGACCTTCGTCACCCTGTTCGGCACGGACGGTGCAATGGAGCTTGCCAAGAAGCTGAATGATGAGACCTGTGCGACCCTGCACGCCGAGTTCGGCAACTCCTGCGCGTTCCTCGAAACGCTGGCACAGAAGCTTCTGGTGCGGAGCAACTAAAAATCGCGAATCAACATAATTTAAAAGGTGGATAAAACCATGCAATTTATCAGAGAGCTCTTCTCGATAAACGAGATCCTGACCGTGGCTCTGCTCGGTTGGTTTACGGCGCAAGTGCTGAAAACGATCATCAATTTTATTCTTCTCGGAAAATTTCAGCTGGAGCGCATGTGGGGTGACGGCGGTATGCCCAGTGCACACAGTGCAACGGTCTGCGCGATGACGATCGCGGCAGCCCGCAGTGAGGGCGTTTCCTCCCCGATTTTTGCCGTTGCCGCTGTTCTCGCGATCATCACCATGCACGATGCAATGGGCGTTCGCTACGAAACAGGCGAGCAGGCCAAGGTTCTGAACCAGATGATCGAGGAGTGGATCGACATCAGCGAGAAAAATTCGCCGCTGCTGCAAAATCTGCACCTGAAAGAGATGGTTGGTCATACACCTCTTCAGGTCATGGCTGGCGTTGTCGTTGGTGTTGTGGTCGGCTTCCTTTATCCCATGAGTCCGGTGTAAGACAAGCGGTGCAGGCAGCTTTGGCCTGCGGAACAACAAACTTGTGAGAAGGATGTGGAGTTATGAATTCTTCTTTGCTGGATAATATCCATCAGCCCAGCGACCTGAAAGAGCTGACGACCGGACAGGTGGAAGAGCTATGCGAAGAAATTCGGAAATTTCTGCTGGATAATGTTTCCAAAACGGGTGGACATCTGGCGTCAAACCTCGGCGCAGTCGAGCTGACGGTCGCGCTTCACCGCGTGCTGGAAACGCCAAAGGATGAGATCGTATTTGATGTTGGACATCAGTGTTATACCCATAAGCTGTTGACCGGACGTAAGGATGGCTTTGCGAAACTGCGTCAGATCGACGGTATTTCTGGTTTCCCGAATCCCAACGAGAGCAAGCATGACGCCTTTATTGCGGGTCATGGTAATACGGCTCTTTCGCTGGCGATCGGTATCGCGTGGGCGAAAAAGCTGCGCGGTGAACCGGGCGAGGTCGTTGCCATCATCGGCGATGGTGCGTTCACGGGCGGTATGGTCTACGAGGGCATGAACAATATCGGCCATCTGGACAATCTGATCGTCATTCTGAACGACAACAAGATGTCCATTTCCAAAAATGTCGGTGCACTGGCACAATATCTGAACCATCTGCGCACGACCAATACTTATTTTGATGCGAAAGAGAATGTCCGCACCTTCTTAGACGGCGTTCCCGTGGTCGGCTCTCCACTGAAACGGGCAATCGGGAACGGTAAAAAGATGGTGCGCCGCGCCATGTATCATTCGACCATGTTCGAGGATATGGGCTTCTATTACTATGGTCCGGTGGACGGCAACAACGAGCCGGAGCTGGAGCGCACCCTGCGCAACATTCGCAACCATGCAGGCCCGCATTTCCTGCACATCGTCACCACCAAGGGCAAAGGCTATGAGCCGGCTGAGAATAACCCGGGAAATTACCACGGTGTTTCTCAATTCGATCAGTTTGACCTGCAAGGTCTGCCCGACCCGGAGGTCGCACCGAAGGAGTCTTTCTCGACGGTGTTCGGCAATGTCCTGAACAAAGAGGGGACGACCAACAAGCGA
>CAVJGY010000212.1:0-3108 GCA_963648915.1 Acutalibacteraceae bacterium
ATGATGCAGAACTCGCCCTTGTCGACGTAGAAATCCAGATGGTCGGCGGCGGCAATTTTGACACTGCCGGTCTGGTAATACTTGGAAACACCTTCAAACTCTACAAAATGCTCCATCATGTGCCTCCTTGCGTGATGCGTTTCTTCATCTTCTATGATAGCATAAATTCGCGTGGCTGCGCCAGAGGGAGAACGGGGATTTTGCAAAAAAGATACAAACAGTAAGAGACGGAAGCCGTCGCCGACTTCCGTCTCTCGTCCAAGGGAAAATTATTTGGGGAATTGCTATCGCCGAGGGAAATCAAGCGGTAGCAGCGTCATAGGCCTTTGCGAATGCCTCGTAATCGGCGGTGGTGTATGCGTCCTCGCTGGTCTCCCAGTTGACATACTTGTAGTTGCACGGGCCGAACATTGCGTTGATCTTGCTGTACTCGTTGACGTGGGTCAGGCACCAACGGACATCGTAGTAGCAGGGAACGGCCAGAGAGTGGTTGATGAGGTAAGCCTCAGACTTTGCGAAGGCCTCATAGCGGGCGTCGGTGTCGTCGACGATGGCATTTGCAGCGTTGACGAGGTCGGTGAACTCCTCAAACTGAGCAACGACGTCCTTCTGGTAGTCCTCGGGATTCTCGGCGATGAGCTGAGAGTTGGAGTAGACTGCTGCGTAGTATGCGTTGTCGTCGTGCAGAATTTCCTGACCGACGAAGTTGACCGGGTCACCGAAGTCTGCGCCCCAGCCGTTGATGACGAAGGCGTGCATCTTCGGGGTACGGACTTCTTTTGCGAAGGAAGAAACGTAGGTGCGCAGGTCGAGCTGGATGAAGTCATCGCCGAAGCTGTCGGTGAAGCACTGCTTCAGGATGGTGGCGTTGTCCTGTGCGACGGTGCTGCCCGCGACGAAGTAGAACGGGGGCTTGATGGGGAAGGTGACGCCCAGAGCGGTCAGCTCCTCCACAGCCTTGTCCTTCAGAGCCTTGATGGACTCGGGGGTGGACTTGCGCAGGTGGATCATGGTCTCGCCGTCATAGGCTTCGTCCTGAATGCCCAGCTCCTTCGCGACCAAGGAGGTGTAATCCTCGCCCTTGGAGTTGTAGCAGACGCCCTTCATGGTGTAGAAGTTGTTCTCGCACTTGAGCGGGTTGATCTTGTTGAAGCGTGCGTAGTAGGGGATGAGGTTGACGCCCTCCTGGAAGCAGCGGCGGAAGCTCTCGTTTGCGACAGCCTTGTTCCAGTCCTCGTTGGGCGTGCCGTCCTCGTTCAGGCAGTAGTAGTTGAAGTGGAAGTCGTAAGCGTACTTGGTGGGACGCTTCTCGCAGAGCTGGTCGTTGTACGGGTTGGAGGGGTCGGCCTGAATGGTCGTCAGGGTGCTCTCGCTCAGTTCCAGCTCGTCCAGCTCACGGTTCTGATACAGCTGATAGCCGACGGTCAGGTCGGAGATCATGTTCAGGGTGATGTGCTCGAAGCGGGTCACGTTGTCCGCATCGTAATAGTTCGGGTTGGGGATGTAGCTCTTGGTGTTGTCGGCCACGAACTCCTCGATGAGGTACGGACCGCAGCTCCACACCTGATCGTAAGAGATGCCGCGGAAGCCGTCGATGCCCAGCTCGTCGATCAGAGCCGGAGGTGCGGGGTAGCAGCAGACGTAGCTGGCGACCGTGTCGAAGTAGGGGCAGGGGTTCATGCAGGTAAAGACGACGGTGTAGTCATCGGGTGCTTCGATGCCGACACCAGCGGCCAGCATGTCCTCATAGGTCAGGGCATAGGCAGCGTCGTTGTCCATCGCATCGGTCTTGTCGTAGTAATCGGCTGCGCCGACCACGGTGGTGGAGGGCATCGAGGTGTTGGCTGCCTCGTTCTTCTTGGCGTTCAAGACCCACTCGAAGCCGACGAGGAAGTCCTTGGAAGTCAGGTGATCCTTCACCTCACCGTTGATGTCCACCCAGTCGACGTCGTCCCGCAGGTGGAACGTCCAGACCGAAGCGTCGTCGTTGTGCTCCCAGCTCTTGGCGATGGCGGGCACGGATTTGCCCAGAGCGTCGAAGCTCAGCAGGCCATCCCACAGGTTGGTGGTGACGTTGAAGTTGGTCGCCAGCTGGCTGTACAGCATGTTCCAGCTCTCGATCTCACGGCCGGAGGTCTCATAGGTGATAAGCTCGGTCAGAGCCTTGCCGGAAGCAGCGGGTGCGCTGGCCGAAGCCGATGCACTGGCCGATGCAGAGCCAGCAGTGCTGGAAGAGCCGCCGCCGCAGGCAGCCAGCAGGCCAGCTGCACCCACGACGCCTGCGCCCTTCAGAAAGCTCCGGCGGTTGATGGTACGGTTCTCGAAGTCGATGTTCATTTTTCTTTCCCTCCCAAAGTTCTCAAAAAGTTCTGCAAGACCTCAGCCAAGGCTCTCCTAGTAGGAGAGCTGTCGAGCGAATGCGAGACTGAGAGGTTGACAAGAGCAAGTGAAGCGTATCTTGAAAAACCTCTCCGTCACAGCTAACGCTGTGCCACCTCCCCTATGAGGGGAGGCTCTGGTAGAGTCACCCAACGTCTGCATTTCCCAAACAGACCTACAAATGGATACAAAAAAGACGCAGAAACAGATTTTTATTATCTGTGTCTGCGCCTTTGCAGAACCCTTTCGGTGACTGCATTTTAACACACTGAAGCGAGCGTGTCAAGAAAGTCAAAGGGTTTTCGAGACTGAAAATATTAAGCTCGATGCGTTCCAGAAATGAAGAAACTTCATTTTAGAAAGCAAAAGTATGAGTCTTAGAAGTTGCTTTCGTAAGCAGGGTGCGCCGAATGACGAGGATTTTTGTCAACAGACAAGGCGATTTTCCGCAGCAATCCTGATGGATTGCAAGGGGAAGCAACGCGGTATGTTGGCAAAAAGACCGTTCAGGCGGTGTGCAATGCTTAGAAAACGACTTCTCAACCCTGCGAAGCCTGATCAAAGGCCTTGGCAAATGCCTCGTACTGGACGGTGGTGTAGGCCTCTTCGCTGGTCTCCCAGTTGACCGCCTTGTAGTTGCAAGGACCATACATGGCGTTGATCTTGCTGTACTCGTTGGCGTGGGTCAGGCACCAAGAAACGTCGTGAACGGTGGGGCAGGTGAGGTTG
>CAVJGY010000213.1:0-3101 GCA_963648915.1 Acutalibacteraceae bacterium
TTCGAGATGCGCAGACGGATGCCCGGATACTCGGTGTGGAACGCCCGCAGCTTTTCGGACAAGTAAATGTTCAGTGCTGTCTCGGTCGTGCTGATGCTGATCGAGCCATGTTCCAGCGTCGCACTGGCACTCAGCTCTTCCTCAGCGTCCTGAATCTGCACCGCCGCCGATGCAATGCGGGAATAGAGCATCTCCCCCTCCGGCGTCAGAGTCACGCCCCGGTTGGAGCGGATGAAGAGCACGCAGTTCAGCTGACTTTCCAAACGGTTCATCGAATGGGTGATGTTGGGCTGGTTGTTCCCCAGCACCCGCGCCGCCTTGGTGAAGTTCTGATATTTCGCGACGTAATAGAAGATTTTGTAGTATTCCCAGTCCACATACATGGGTTTCGCCTCCTCTTTCATATCCAAATCACATTGCAGCTATGTGCAAGATACGTTTTACACATTCTGCATCTGCTCGTATAATAACACTGCAATCCAAAATTGCAAGAGGGAAATCGAAAAGTATATCAAGTTGGTTTTGAACGGAGGCAGTTTATCATGTCTGAGATCAAAAAGGTCGTGCTGGCATATTCCGGCGGTCTGGATACTTCCATCATCATCCCGTGGCTGAAAGAGCATTACAACAACTGCGAGGTCATCGCGGTCTGCGGCAATGTCGGCCAGAAAGGTGAGCTGGAAGGCTTGGAAGAGCGTGCCAAGGCAAGCGGTGCATCCAAGCTGTACGTCGAAGACCTGACCGACGAATTCGTGGAAGATTACGTCATCCCCACCATGCAGGCAGGTGCAGACTACGAAGGCTATCTGCTGGGAACAAGCTTCGCACGCCCCATTCTGGCAAAGCGTGTAGTGGAAATTGCCCGTGCCGAGGGTGCGGATGCCGTCTGCCACGGCAGCACCGGCAAGGGCAACGATCAGGTCCGGTTCGAGCTTGCCATCATGCACTTTGCACCTGACCTGAAGATCATCACCCCGTGGCGTGAGTGGGACATCCAGAGCCGCGACGAGGAGATCGATTATGCCGAAGCTCATCATATCCCACTGAAAATCAGCCGTGAGACGAACTACTCCAAGGATAAGAACCTCTGGCATCTGAGCCACGAGGGTCTTGACCTCGAAGACCCGGGCAATGAGCCGCAGTACGACAAGCCGGGCTTTCTGGAATTGGGCGTCAGCCCCAAGACCGCCCCGGACAAGTCCGAATTCGTAGAACTGGAATTTGAAAAGGGCGTGCCTGTCACCCTGAACGGCGAGAAGCTGAAACCTGCCGCCATCATCGCCAAGCTGAACGAGATCGGCGGTCGGAACGGCATCGGTCTGTATGATGTGGTCGAGAATCGTCTGGTCGGCATGAAGAGCCGCGGTGTGTACGAGACGCCGGGCGGCACCATCCTCTACAAGGCGCACGAGGTTCTGGAAACGCTGACGCTGGACAAGCTGACCGCCCACAAGAAGCGTGAACTCGCCATCACCTTTGGCGAGCTGGTCTATGACGGCCAGTGGTTCAGCCCCCTGCGCAAGGCTTTGAGTGCCTTCGTCACCTCCACGCAGGAGCATGTCACGGGCAAAGTCCGTCTCGAGCTGTACAAGGGCAACCTCATCAATGCTGGTGTCTGGTCGCCCTACTCCCTCTACCGTGAGGACATCGCGACCTTCGCGGCAGGCGGCGACTACAAGCAGAGCGACGCGACCGGTTTCATCAGCATCTACGGTCTGCCCACCAAAGTTCAGGCTATTGTAAATAGTGAAAAAGAAGGTAAATGAAGTTTATGCTGACTGCTGTTACTGGGATCAACTGGGGCGATGAAGGCAAAGGCCGTGTCATCGACCTTCTGGCTGAAAACGCTGATGTCGTCGCCCGTTATCAGGGCGGCAACAATGCCGGACATACCGTCGTCACCGAGCAGGGCAAGTTCATCCTGAACCTGCTGCCCTCCGGCATCCTCCATCCGGACGTGACCTGTGTGCTGGGTACGGGAATGGTGATCGACCTCGACCATCTGGCGGGCGAGATGCAGGCCATCGAAGAGCGCGGCGTGAAGATCAGCCCGAAGAACCTGAAACTCTCGGACAAGGCCACTATCTCGATGCCATGGCACAAGGTACAGGACGGACTGGAAGAAGACCGTCTCGCGAAAAAAGGCAGCGCGTTCGGCTCGACCCGCCGGGGCATCGCCTATGCATACAGTGACAAGTACCGCAAAAAGACCCTGCGTCTGGGCGACCTGCTTCATCTGGACGAAGAACGCACCCAGAACCGTCTGCACATGATCTTGGACTCCAAAAATATGGAGCTGGCGGGCTGCTACCATCAGGAAAAGATGTCCTACGATGCCCTATTCAGCTGGTGCAAAGCACAGGCCGAACATTTTGCGCCGTACATCAGCGACGTCGGCGCATTTTTACAGGAAGCACACGATAGCGGAAAGCACATCGTACTTGAAGCCCAGCTGGGCGCAATGCGGGACATCGATTACGGCATCTTCCCGTTCACGTCCAGTTCCAACACGCTGGCGGCCTATGCGCCGCTGGGTGCTGGCATCCCGAACTGTAAGCTCGACCATGTGGTGGGTGTCCTGAAGGCCTACTCCACCTGTGTGGGTGCTGGCCCGTTTGCTGCTGAGAACGCCTTGGACGAGGAATGGAACGAGCAGTTGAGGAAAGCGGGCGGTGAATACGGCGCAGCCACCGGACGGCCGCGTCGTGTCGGCCCGTTCGACTGCGTTGCCAGCCGTTACGGTCTGGCATGTCAGGGCGCAGATAAGATCGCGCTGACAAAGCTGGACGTTCTGAGCAGCATGAAAGAGATCCCGGTCATCACGGGCTACAAGCTGGACGGTGTGGAAGTCCCCCGCTTCGATACGCTGTCCGACCTTGACCGGATGCAGCCCGTCGTCACCATGCTGCCCGGCTGGAATTGTGACATTTCCCACTGCAAGAGTTGGGAGGAACTGCCGAACGAGGCGAAAGCCTATGTGGAATTCCTTGAAAAAGAGCTGAACCATGAGATCCAGTTCGTCTCCACCGGTGCAGAGCGCGAGAAATTCGTGCTGAAAGGAGAATGGCTGTAACTGTAAAGCCCAAAACGCTGTCGTGTTC
>CAVJGY010000214.1:0-2426 GCA_963648915.1 Acutalibacteraceae bacterium
CTTTGCGCCCTCCCGGAAGCCCTTCTCAATAAGGCTCAGGTCGAACTCATACTCCGGCGGGACGAGCGGGATATAAATCGGCTCTGCACCCGACAGGATGGCATCCGCGCCGTAATTCTCGTAGAACGGTGAGAAGATCATCACCTTGTCGCCGGGATTGCAGATCGTCATCATCGCGGCCATCATTGCTTCTGTGCCGCCGCAGGTCACACAAATTTCCGTGTCCGGATTCACTTCATGATGCAGGGTCGGGCCGGCCTTTTTCGCCAGTGCATCGCGGAAATTCTTCGCGCCAAAGGTCACGGCATACTGGTGCGGGCCGTTGTAGGCCGTCTTTGCCAGTGTGTCCAGAAGCTCCTTCGGCGGGTCAAAATCCGGGAAGCCTTGAGACAGGTTGATGGAATCGTATTGGTTGTTGATGCGGGTCATCCGCCGAATGACCGAATCGGTGAATGTTCCCACACGGTCGCTTAGCTTTTGCATAATTACCCCTCAAAATATGCCTTCTGGACAGCCAGCAGGACACCTGCGCGGCTGGCGGCGAAGTTCAGGCCACCCTGCAGATAGCAGGTGTACGGCTCACGAAGCGGGCCATCGCAGGAAAGCTCGATGGTGCTGCCCTGCGTGAAGCTGCCGCTCGCCATAATGACTTCATCGGTGTAGCCCGGTTCGGGAGAGGGTTCGGGTGCGGCGTAGCTGTCCACCGGACTGGCCGCCTGCACGCCGCGGCAGAAGCCAATGAGTGCGTCCGCCGTGCCTGCATCGAAGCAGGTCACGATGTCATTGTGGTCGTCACAGTAACGCGGGATGGGATTTTTATCCAGCAGTTCCAGCAAGCACTGAGCATAAATGGCGGTCTTTATGGCCTCGCAGACCACGCCGGGCGCGTAGTAGAAGCCCAGATACATGTCGCGGGGAGTGTCCAGCGTGCAGCCCAGCTCCTTACCGAGGCCGGGAGCATTCAGGCGATAGGCACACTGCTCCACGAGGTCGTGACGGCCTGCGATGTAGCCGCCCGTCGGTGCAATGCCGCCGCCGGGGTTCTTGATGAGACTGCCGACCACGAGGTCTGCGCCAGCCTGACAGGGCTCTTTCGTCTGGGTGAACTCGCCGTAGCAGTTGTCCACGAAGATGATGATGTCCGGGTTCGCGGCGCGGGCAGTGTCGGCGATTTTCTGGATGGTGTCCAGATCGAACGCGTTCCGCTGTAAATAACCGCGGCTGCGCTGGATATGGCAGACCTTCGCGCCCGGTGCTTTCTGGGCGATGAGGTCATAGTCGGGGGTGAAGTCCGGTTTCAGCGGTGCTTCGTCATAAAGCACGCCGTAGTCCATCAGCGTACCCGTGCCTTTGCCCTTGCCGTCCAAGCCAATGACGCCCTCCAGCGTGTCATAGGGACGACCCGTTGCGGCCAACAACGTATCGCCCGTGCGGAGCAGGCCGAACAGAGCGACCGCCAGCGTGTGGGTGCCGCTCATGAACTGACTGCGCACCAAGGCATCCTCTGCGCCCATCACCTCGGCGAAGATCTGTTCCAGCTTGGCGCGTCCGGTGTCCCACAGGCCGTATCCGGTCGTGCCGAGCATGTCGGTAGAGGACATCTGGGTGTCCGCGAAGGCCTTCAGCATTTTCAGCTGGTTGAAATCGCGGATCTCCTCCATGTGCTTGAAATAGGGCTGGCACAGCTCCATTGCCTTTTCATCCAGTGCCAGAACCTCGGGCTTAAAATCGAAAAAGTGGTTCAACATTGACATATCTGATTTTTTCCTAGTTATTCGTTTTCGTATCGTGCATATTCGCCCAGCTTCACAAAGCCGAGCCTTGTATAAAAATGTACCCGTTCCGGGCTGCAGAGAAACACGGGCTGGACCCCCTGCTCAGACAGCTCATTCGCCATCCGGACGATAAGCCGCCCGCCGACTCCCCTGCCCCGCAGAGCTTCTTCTGTTTCGCCGCAGGCCATATACGCCTGACCGTTCGCGATGGCATACGCCCCGACGGTGCAGACGATGCGCCCGTCCCGGTTCAGCGTCCAGACCTTCGCCTTTCCCCGGCTTCGCTTGGTGCACAGTTCGGAATAGAAGTCGTCCCGCCCGGTGGGACGGTCCGGGAAGAGAAACTCCGCCACTGGAAAGGCAGGCGGCTCTTCGTCCAGCGTCAGGCTGTTCCAGAGAGCCTCTTCCACAGTCGGGAGGGGCAGCTGTTGGCCGGGCAGCAGACCAAAAACGGAGTGGGTCTTACTCCGCACCCAGCCCGTCGGCGGCGGACATTCAGCCTCGTCCAGAACCGCCGCGTGACAGCCGCAGAAGCTCAAAAAGCTGGCAAGCTCGTCGGGGTTCGCATGGCCTGCCATCCACGCCGTACTCCCGCTCAGCTCCACGGCCAGCGTCGGCCCGGCAAAAAACCATCCGGATTGGCTTTTCCCG
>CAVJGY010000214.1:2436-3091 GCA_963648915.1 Acutalibacteraceae bacterium
CCTCCAGCGACAGCGGCATCTTGGCCGCAAAGCAGAGCTTTCCCCGGCAGGCGTTCAAGAATCGCTGCTTTTGACGTTGATTCGTTACCTGTGCGATCATTTCAGGCTGTTGACGATGTTCTTGTAGTCGCGGCCGCGCACTTCGAAGTTGGGGTAGAGGTCGAAGGATGCACTTGCGGGCGACATCGTGACGATATCACCGGGCTTTGCCGATGCACGCGCCAGCTCGACGGCGTGCTGCATGTTGTCGGCGTGCTGGATGTCCAGACCGCTGGCGGCAAAATCCGGATGCTCCCGGACAGCCTTCTCAATGCGCGGGCCAGTTGCGCCCATCAGAATCAGAGTCTTGACGTGCTGCAAGATCTCGGGTGCAAGCGGCTCATAGGGGATCTTCTTGTCGTAGCCGCCCGCGATCAGGATGACCTTCTGGTCGAAGCTGCGCAGACCTGCAATCGTGCGGGTGGGGCTGGACGCGATAGAGTCATTATAATAGGTAACGCCGTCCAGCACGCGCACCGGCTCGATGCGGTGTTCCACGCCCGTGAAGGTGCTGCCGACCTTCTGGATGGCCTCAACAGGCACTTCGCCCCAGACAGCGGCAGCAGCGGCCAGCAGGTTCTCGATGTTGTGCAGGCCGCGCAGCTTGACGTCCTTC
>CAVJGY010000215.1:0-2611 GCA_963648915.1 Acutalibacteraceae bacterium
CCGAATCTCCCGGTCGTTCAGAATTCCTCTGTTTTGCAATACGGTATCTCCGTTGCTTTTCACAAAAAACTTCGCCGAGCCTGCTTCTGTCAGCTTTCGGTCACTCGCATGAACGTGCATACACTCAATGACACAGTAGGAAGTAAAGTAAAGATAATATCCCGCAATCTTGAATTCATAATATTTCGGCATATCAATCCTCCATGAACTTCCGATTTTTCTCCAGATAACCCTTTACGATTTGGATCTCGATATCATCCATGCTGGTTTCCAAAACTTCCATATCGGCCGAAAGTACCGTTGCTTTGTCAGAACGGTTCAAATTCAAAACGCGATATCCCTCCGGGCAACGACTGAACGCATAGCCGTTTACGATCATGTCCGCCGCATCCGCGACCTGCTTGATGTCAACCATTTGCAACCCTCACTTCTTTGATGGGAGACAGGAATACTTCCGGGTCAAAATAAAGATCCTGCAAAACCGGAACTAAGTCAATATACTCTTCTTCCGGCTCTGCGCGATGCTTATATTTTGCCATCACGACCAAGTAGCCGTGTTCCCACTCCTTCACTTCCGTATAGTGCTCCAGCGAATACGGCGCACGAAAGCGTATCACCTGATTTCCAAAGCGAAACACCGTATAATTCGGTTCATTTCCGAGTTCTGCTATCTGTTTATCTTTGTCCATCTTATCTTTGTCCATCCTGCATTTCCTCCCTTCTGTCCTTATTGTACTGAGATTTTGCTATTCCGTCAATTAAATGTAATCCGAAATATAGGGAATCTTATGGAAGAGGACATCATCGAGGCGGTCGGCGGCTTCTTCACGGCCCTCGATACGTTCCAGCTCATAGAGGCGGTCGGCGGTCTTATAGCCCAGAAGGAGGGTCGACAGCGTACCGATGCCCATTTTCAGGCGGTACTCGGCAGGCTCATTGACGACGGCGCACTTGCCGTCTGCGAACCGCACCGTAAAGACCCGGTTGTTCCACGGGAGCAGGTCGTCGGTGATGTCGAGGTCGATGCAGAGCGTACCGCCGTCCGGGTCGCAGGGATAATCCTCGAGGAAGTCCTCCACATCGATGATACGTCCCATTGCGTAGGGACGTATCGTTTCCTTGATGTCGCCGTCGTCCATCTCAAAGGCGATAGGCTCGCTGAAATAGGTGTTGCCGTGCACCTCGTCGATCATCGAATCATGCGCGTGGATGTACTCCCACAGACCCTTCTGCGCCTCGCGGTTGAGATAAATCATCTCTTTAATGTGCATGATATCGTTCTTTATCAGATACACCATGTACCCGCAGGGCTTATCCTTGACGTTGTAATAGACAGCCACATTGGTGTCGTCCTCGTCCCAACGCCAGTATTCCTCCCATGCAAGAGAGTTCCGGAACAGACAGCCGTGGGTGATGGACGCAAAGTGGGAGTGCAGCTCATGGAAATCGGTGTTGTCCCAGTCCACACGCCGCACATAGCCCGGGGCTTTGACCTTGGTCGGGATCT
Source organism: Acutalibacteraceae bacterium (assembly GCA_963648915.1). Classification (GTDB taxonomy): domain Bacteria; phylum Bacillota; class Clostridia; order Oscillospirales; family Ruminococcaceae; genus Faecalibacterium. Next base: position 1,508 of record CAVJGY010000215.1, read on the forward strand.
GGCGGTCTTTGATGATGTAAGAAATTTCGTTGGAAACGATCTCCCAGCCCAAGTGATGGTACAGTGGGATGGAATAGGGATAGAGCAGGGCGAAGGACTTTCCTTCCTCGTGCATCTGGGTCAGGCCTTGGATCATCAGGTGCTTCATGATGCCGTGCCCGGTATACTCCGGGTAGGTGCAAACGCTGGTGACAAAGCCGACATGATACACCGTGTCGTAGATATTCATCTTCAGCGGGTAGACTGCGAACTGCGAAACCAGCGTATCACCGTCAAAGCAGCCCAGCACATCGGCACGCTCCAGCACCGGGAACTTCGACTGCTTGATCTCATCGTCCTTCCAGCCCGTCGCCGTCAGCTCCTCCTCCGTCACCTGAAAGGTGTACCGAAGCAGGGCGTTGTACTGGTCCAGATCCTTCGTCTCGAGGTATCGTGTTGTAAAATGCTCTACCGCGTTCATACTATGCTTCCCCTTTTCTTCCAGACAGCTTCTTCCAAAACATATTCACTTCTGCCTCTATTATAGCATCCGGAGCGGGATTCGGAAAGCCCCTTCCCTCAAATTTTTGACGCATTGCACAGCAAAGTCATCCTTTCTTTGTGCAATCGACCAACAAAAAAGCGGTCAGAGCCGCAAAAGCCCTGACCGCCCATTTTCAGCTTATCAATTTGCGATGGAATCAAAAATCGTGATGCGTCCTGCACCGTAGGGGTTCTCATAGTCGAGGAGATAGTTCTCGTAATCGGCCAGCGGGCTGTTTGCACTGTTCAGGTGCGGCAGACCGTCTGCATCCATGCCGCCGAACATGGCCGCATAGCTTGCCATGACCAGATAGTCCTCCGAGACGTAATCCTTGATAAGGGTCGCACCGTCGAACATTGCAAAGCCATCGCCCAGATTGCGCAGGGTGTAGTTCATGCCTGCCAGAGCGTACTCTGCATCCGGGTCGATCGGCTCATACTGTGCGCGCTTCTTATTATAAATTTTGATGTTCTGAACGCGCGGCGTGCCCGTTGCGCTGCCGATCCAGACGTTCTTGTCGTCGGTCTGGACGGTGTTGGGGATGTCGGCATGGATCTCATAGGTCGCACCTGCAACATGCA
>CAVJGY010000215.1:2621-3072 GCA_963648915.1 Acutalibacteraceae bacterium
CTGCAAAGCGTGCGCCGAACTCGAGCGCGTCGATGATCTGCTGTCCGGTGACCGACATCAGGCAGGCCACATTTCCGAAGGGGCTGACCTGCTTGCAGGTCTTGAAGCTCCACGGGCCAGCTGCCACGTCCGCACGGATACCGCCGCCGTTCATGATGGCGATATCGCAGTTCAGCTCCTCGATCTCATTGAAGTATGTATAGATGCCGTCGGCCACGAAGTCACCGAGGTTGCTCTCCTGCATACGGATGATGCGCTTGCCGGTCTCGGGGTCGTTGACGTAGAAATTCTGGTCGCCCACGGCGATCTCCTCGCCCAGCATATCGTCCACGCTGTCGATCCAGTCGGTCGCGATCGCAGCAACGCCTGCATCTGCATCTGCGTAGGTGGGGATCAACTCAGTCGAAATCGAGCCGTCCGTGCCGATCGTCATCTTACCGACATTTGCGAA
>CAVJGY010000216.1:0-3058 GCA_963648915.1 Acutalibacteraceae bacterium
ATCCTCTGCCCAGGCAGCAATGGCATCGTAGAGCTTCGCGTTCAGACGGAGCGGCACCTGCTTTTTCGGCTCTGCCATCAGTAGAGACTGCCGCTGTTCACGATGGGCTGGGCGTCACGGTTGCCGCAGAGCACCACCAGAAGATTCGAGACCATTGCCGCCTTGCGCTCGTCATCCAGCTCGACCACCTTGTTCTCGCTGAGACGGTCGAGAGCCATTTCCACCATACCGACTGCACCGTCGACGATCATCTTGCGGGCGTCGATGATGGCACTTGCCTGCTGACGCTGGAGCATGACCGCCGCAATTTCGGGTGCGTAGGCCAGATAAGTAATCCGTGCCTCGACGATTTCGATGCCTGCATCGGCGACCTTTTTCTGGATCTCGTCCTGAATGCGCTTTGCGACGATCTCAGACGAACCGCGCAGGCTTCCCTCGTCGGCCACACCGTCACCCGTGGTGTCCACGTTGGGAGCGACGTCATAGGGATAGATGCGCACGACATTGCGCAGGGCACTGTCGCACTGCAGGGACAGATATTCCTTGTAGTTGTCGACGTTAAAGACCGCCTTTGCGGTGTCGGTCACACGCCAGATGACCGCGATGCCGATTTCAACGGGATTGCCGAGGCAGTCGTTGATTTTCTGGCGGGAGTTGTTCAGGGTCATCATCTTGAGGGAAATTTTCTTGCTGGTGGATTCCAGCGCAGCCTGTGCGTTCTGGGTGCTGCCGCCCTTGAACATAGCCGCCATTGTGTTTTCACCGCTGTTGACGTCACCGCTCTGGCTCAGCTTGGTGCCTGCCGCCGGATTGACCGCCGTGCAGAAGGGGTTGACCCAGTAGAAGCCCTGCCCTTTCAGCGTGCCGATGTAGTCGCCGAACAGGGTCAGCACCAACGCCTCCTGCGGTTTCAGGACTCTCAGGCCACAGAACAGGAAAATGCCGATGACAGCGTAAAGAATCGCTGCAACGATCAAAATAACGCCCAGCACCGTGCTGTCCTGCACGATGCCGTAAATAAACGCGGCAATTGCGATCACATAGCCCAGCAGGGTCAGCAGCAGCATCGCCATGCCGTTCTTTTTGGTTTGCAGAATCTTCTCTTCCATGATAATCCCTCCTTAACGGGTCGGAAGTAGTTCTTTGTGATATCAAAATCATATCACTTTGTTTTAGATTTGTCAAGTGCTTCTGCAAACTACTTTTATTCTACGAGAAAGCCCCCGATGCCTTTTCGCACCGGGGGCTTTGCAATTATATTTTCGTTTCTTTGTCTACGACCTGAATCTTCCCCTTCTTCCACAAAACGTAGGAGGTCAAGATTCCGATGGGAAGCATCACGATGATAAAGATGCCCACAAGACCGCCCAGTACCGAACCATAGCCTGCCACACGAGCCGCGATGGACAGCACCGTCATAATTACCAGCACCGGAAGGACGCCCTTGATGCCGCCCTTGACGACCTTACTGCCACTGGAGGAGCTTGCAAACAGACCCAATGCCATCGAGCCGAACAGAGCCGGGAGCAGATAGCCGGACGCGGTTTTAACAGCCGGAAGCTCAAACACCGGGCTGATGAAGGAGGCGCACACCGCCGCCAAGGTCAGAATCGCGACCGTCATCAAGGAAGAGACTGCCACAGCCACCGAAGCGACCGCCTCGCCCTCCGGCGTGTTGGGCTGTTTCTTTGTCAGGTTCATTGCATTTGCCGCCACCGGAAGCTTCAGGTTCATGATATTTCCGGTGATGAAGGCCAGATATGCCGAGCAGCCCAGAATCGGGGTATAGCTCAACGCCTCAGAAAATCCGACCGGAATATAAATCAGCAGGATGCTGAAGGTCGTGACATTGAACACCTCACCAAACGAGGGAACGCTGTCGTAGGCCGCCAGCACCACGAACGGCAGGGCGACCATATAAATCAGAGCGATCAGCGTGCCCACACGACCCCAGCGATGCGCCCAGCTCTGAAAGGAATCTGCTTTGATCTCAGTTTTTTCCGCTTTCATATCCCATATCCTCCTGTTACCCGAAAATCCTCACCCATGCAAGGGAGGAAAGAAGTCCGCCCAGCATCGAGAACGCCATGACGAAATTGTTCAGCCATGCAAGCCCCGGCTTTCTTGCAAGGACGCTCACACCCAGCGCAATGACAAGGCCGGTCAGCATGACCGCCGCCTGCACATTGTCCGTGAACAGCAGGATGGGGATATAGACCGAGAACATCACCAGCATGAAAACGCCCGACAGGACATTTTTCCAAGTGCTGCCGCCGTTATCCGCCGCCGAACGGTCGACACTGCGGCAGATTTTCTTACCAAACGGAAGCAAGATCAGGAAGCCGCTGAGCATACCCACGCTCATCAAGATCATCACCACGCCAAACTGACGGCCCGTGGCACTCTGGAGCATCTCTGCCGAAGATGCGTAGCCCAACACCTGCGCGATGGAGCTGGAGATCATCGTCTCATACGAGAGCGACCCGATGACCGAAAGCCGCCACCAAGCCCAAACACTTCCCAGAACGGCGATCAGCACGAACAGGCCGACGACGATCGACAGGCTGGGCACGATGGAAAACACAAGGCTGGACTTTATCACGTTGCGCAATTCCTGCTTCGTGATGCCAAGCTCCAAGCAGTGGTCGTAGGCTTTTTTCAGGTAGACCACCGAGAATCCCGCGATATAGACCAAACCGCCGATCACCAACGCCAGCAGTAGTGGACTTTGAATGATATCCTTCATCGTTGCCATAAAATTTCCTCCCTCAAATCACATAAAAACAGAAAAACGGCAGGTATTTTCCAGCCCGCCGTCTTTGCGTTGTTCACATGGTATCGAAGATTTTCGGGAATGTCAAATGAGTATGACTAAAACTTGAGGTCGAAAAAGGCAGAAAGAAAGGAAGATTGAAAAACGCCGATTCTTTATCACTTTAAAATGTTAAAGCATTCGTTCCGAACGCCTTGCTTTCGTTGAAAGTTGCACAAAACCGCAAGAACTTTTTCGGCGTTTTGCCGGGTCTGTTTTGAACAGGCCGGCATGCCTCGCAGAAGC
>CAVJGY010000217.1:0-397 GCA_963648915.1 Acutalibacteraceae bacterium
GCTTAGTCGTCCAGAAATGGCCGAACCAAATCAAAATCGCAAACCCCGGCGCGTTCCGTATCAATATTCAGGAGGCGTTTGCGGGCGGGGTATCTGACCCGCGAAATGCAAATCTGATAAAAATGTTCAACCTCATCAATATCGGTGAGCGTGCCGGAAGCGGTCTACCGAGCATCCGTGCGATTTGGCAGGAACAGGGCTGGAAAGAGCCGGAGATCGTGGAAAGCTTCGGCCCGGATCGTACCACGTTATCGCTTCCGGTCGAGATCGAACCGGCGATAAAAACCGGCGATTCCTCCTCGATAACGGTGATAACGGACTATGACAGCAAGAAACCGGCGATTAAGGCCGGCGATAATCTCCCTGAACCGGTGATTTCGACCGGCGATAAGAAAAC
>CAVJGY010000217.1:407-3056 GCA_963648915.1 Acutalibacteraceae bacterium
TCTTTCTTATCTGACGGACAACGTAGAAGCGACCAATACCGAGGTCGCTGCGTTTCTGAAGCTGAAGCCCTCGCAGACCCGCGATTACCTGAAGGGGCTGGTCCAGCAGGGCGTCGTAGTCGCCGTCGGGGAGAACCGGGGGCGAAAATATCGGTTAAAATCTTAAAAATTTCCTCTGTTTTCCTATCCTGTGACAGCTTTGAAAAATCGGCTGGGAATGCTTGACAAAGACGGGCGGACTCTCTAAAATGGGCTTAGAGAAACCGACCTGGCCGGGGGTGTTCCGCGGCGGCGGTTCTCTGGAAGGAACGTCTGAAACATGAACAAAAAACGCCACCGTTTTCTGTGCGCTTTCACCGCGCTCATCATTCTGGTATCGACGGCATTCCCGGCCGCAGTCTATGCACAGGAGCCGGATGCTGGGACGGCGGAGACGCTGACCGCTGAGGATGCACAGCAGATGCAGCAGGCGGATGAGGCTGTGACCGCGCTGACAGAAAGCGACGAATACACGTCCATGACGCTGGACGAACGGCTGGACGCCGCACTGAAGCAGCTCGAGCAGCTGGCCGACGAGGGGCTGGTCGTGTCCCGGTCGATTTACGTCGACGAGGAAAACGGCATGATCAGCTTTGCCTACTCCTGCGGCGTCTGGGGCGGCATCCTGCTGAACGACTGGGAAGAGGACAACGCCGTTCCGTTTTCGCTGGACGAGGAAAATCCGCTGGTCGTGACCGACCTCGATAAAAACAAGCTCGGCGAGATCGGCACAGCCGCCATTTACTACGCCTTCGACAACACGGTCAACAGCTCCCGCTACCCCTACTATTCTTATATGAAGGGCTTCTGGTCGGCTCTGGGTCTGGACACCCGGCTGGACACGACCGTCACCATCTCTGACCTGAAAAAGATGGGGCAGTATGACCTCTGCATCCTGAGTGCGCACGGTGCGTACTATACATATTCCTATGGTCTGTTCTGGCGCAAGATGGCGACCAAGCCCGTGATCCTCCTGACCGAGGAGGCCGCACCCTATAAAGACCTGCGGTACGCCGTCGACCTGCTCAGTCATCGCATCATCAAAATCAATGGTCTGTACTCGGTCACGCCGGAATTTTTCCGCAGTGCCTATTTCTTCAAGCCGATGAAGGGCACTATTGTCCTGTCCGAGACCTGCGAGTTCGGCGGTGTGGATGCCAGCCCGGACAGTTCGATGGCCGACGCACTTCTGGCGGGCGGTGCATCCGCTGTGGTGGGCTACACCAACAATGTTTATACGGTCTATTCCCGCAGTATGCTCTGGGACATGGTGAACCAGCTGATTCTGGGTGAACCCATTGGGTCGGCACTGAGACATGCCACCGAGACCTACGGCGAGGACGATTTGGTTTGGTATCGGGCACAGGGAGGCCGTCGGCCTCATGCGGCAGCAGCCTATGCGACCATCTACGGCGACGAGGAAGCAAAGCTGGATGTGCCGGACGACCTCCGCGAGATGCAGAAAGCAGCATAACAAAAAGCAGGCTTCACAGCCTGCTTTTTTCATGCGCATTTTTGTATTTTTGCTTGTTTTTAATTCATGGCTCCCGCCTTATCGAACATCTGCTGCACCTGTTGTTCGAGCAGGGCGTGTTCGGGATGCTCGAGAAGGGGGTCGTCGGTGAGCATCAGAACGGCCTCGCTCTGTGCGGCGTGAAGGGTGCGGGTGTCGTTCATCAGGTCGGCGATTTGAAGCGTCGGCAGACCGTGCTGACGGCTTCCGAAGAAATCGCCCGGGCCGCGTGTTTCGAGGTCGTACTGCGCGACGGCAAAGCCGTCGTTGGTGGAGCAGAGGAATTTCAGCCGCTTCTGGACGTTCTCGCTGGAATTGTCGCTGACGAGGAAGCACCAGCTTTCCGCCGCACCGCGTCCGACCCGGCCGCGCAGCTGATGCAGGGCACTCAGACCGTACCGCTCCGCGTTTTCAATCACCATGACGGTGGCATTGGGAACGTCCACGCCGACCTCGATGACCGTCGTAGAAACCAGTGCGTCCAGCCGCCCGTCCTTGAAATCCTCCATGACGGCGGCTTTTTCTTTGGGTTTCAGCTTGCCGTGCATCAGCCCGACCCGGCGTTCCGGGAGCAGAGCCTTTGCGATGTCCTCGTAGTAGGTCTTGACGGCGTTCAGTCCGCCGTCGGGTGTGTCCTCGATGGCCGGACAGACGATGTAGACCTGACGCCCGGCCTCAATTTCGGAATCCAGAAAACCGTACAGGCTGTGCCGCTTTTTCCCGGTGATGCACCGAGTCTTGACGGGCTTGCGTCCCGGCGGAAGCTCATCGAGGATGGAGATGTCGAGGTCGCCGTAAATGAGCAGACCCAGCGTCCGGGGAATGGGGGTCGCGCTCATGACGAGCAAATGCGGGTTGTCGGCTTTCTCGGCCAGCATTCCGCGCTGACGGACGCCGAAGCGGTGCTGCTCATCCACAACGGCCAGACCCAGCCGGGCGAACTCCACGCCCTCGCTCAGGATGGCGTGCGTTCCGACGATGAGATCGGCTTGGTCGTCCCGGATGGCGGCAAGCGTCGTCCGTCTGGCGGCGGCCTTCATCCCGCCCGTCAGCAGTGCGACCCGCATTCCGAACGGGGCGAGCAGGCGGTTCAGGTT
>CAVJGY010000218.1:0-2644 GCA_963648915.1 Acutalibacteraceae bacterium
CTATCATGATGACGGCTTGAAGAACTTTACCTTTATTCCGGCCATCAGCTGTATGAATTACGCGACAGACAACTACTACAAGACAAACAGTCCGGGATTTGATATCGGATTGTCCCTTCAAAATGGCGTGGACGCAGATGCTATCACGACAGGTGGCTTTGTCTGCATCCGGAATAGTTGGCGATTTACCAATAACTATGGCGTTGACATGTCCGCATACTTTGGTTACAGCGGCAAGACCTACGATTTCGTTATCATGCGAAAAGATGGGGAACTGAGCTTCTACAACTTCTTTATGCAGAGGTTCATTACCATCAAAGGCGCGGATGCAACGAGCATCTTTAATGGAACGCTGCACATCGGCGAACATATGGCAGCTCCGCCCATTGGCGACGTCGTAAATTTCCGAGGCAAAGTCTACGAATGCAAGGTATATGACAGTGCGCTCCCCACAAAAGAATTGGAAAACATGTTTCCTAATATTTACAGCAACGAGAAGAAGATCAAGGGCGAGCTGCGTGCATACATTGCGAACCCGCAGTACAAAGTCCAGACGTTCCGCTATTTGTATTTGGAAGTCGTGGTGGACATGGGCGAATTCGGCACACCGGAGTACGCGGGCAAATACCCCAAAGCAGTTGGCGTGAAATTTAACGGCATCTGGGGACTGGACGACGTTTTCTGGATCGGTACGGGGTCGAATGGACGGATATCAAAATGGCTTTACCATCCGAAAGTTTTGCAGCCATATCAGAGCGTGTCCGTCAGCATCGTCAACACGGGTCTCTGCCCGAAGCTGGAAGCGAAGGTGCTTTCTTTCCGATGCTCTGTTACCACACAGGAGTCAGAACCGACCGAGGCGTTGGATGCAATCGACTTTGACGTTACATGGGACACCGACGACCTGACCGTAAAGATCGGAAAGGCACTGGTCGGTCACGTTACATACATTCCGGAGGATGCAAACAGCGGAACGGAAGTAGAAGTCACCGTGGACGGAGACGCTGTGGTCGCAGAAGTTGAAGAAAACACGATCCGAATCATCGGTACTTCGGCAGGCGAAGCAACGGTCGCGGTATCCATCCCATCCGGTGCGAAAAAGCTGTTCCAGATCACAGTCGAGGAATAAAATATGGCACTCTCGAATACGGCGACACCCATTTACTACGGCCGCTTTCGGGAGGCGGTCATGCGGGGAGAGATCCCTGTTTGTCGAGAAATTTCGATGGAAATGAATCGGATCGACGACCTTATCGCGAATCCCGGCGTCTATTACGACGACAAAGCGGTAAATGGTTTCATCAAATTCTGCGAAAACGAGCTGACCCTGACAGATGGCAGTGACCTGAAGCTGCTGGACAGTTTCAAGCTTTGGGCAGAGGAGATCTTCGGCTGGTATTACTTCGTGGAGCGCAGCGTCTATGTACCGAACCCACACGGGCACGGCGGACGCTACGAGCGAAGAAAAATCAAGAAACGCCTGATAAACAAACAGTACCTCATCATCACCCGCGCGGCGGCAAAGACGATGTATCTGGAATGTTTACAGGCGTTTTTTATGGCAGTGGATACTTCGACGACCCAACAGCTGACGACTGCGCCGACCATGAAGCAGGCGGAAGAGGTCTTATCGCCCTTCCGGACTGCTTTGGCGCGGGCGAGAGGGCCGCTGTTCCAGTTTATGACCGAGGGTAGTCTGCAAAACACGACGGGCGCGAAGTCTGACCGGGTAAAGCTGACCTCGACGAAAAAGGGCATCGAGAACTTCCTGACGAACAGTCTGCTGGAAGTCCGCCCCATGACGATCGAGAAGCTGCAAGGCCGGAGAGACCGTGTGGCGACGGTGGACGAATGGCTGAGCTGTGACATCCGGGAGGACCCCATCAGCGCAATCGAGCAGGGTGCGGCAAAGAACGAGGATTATCTCATCGTTGCAGCCAGCAGCGAGGGTACGGTGCGGAACGGCTGTGGTGACACCATCAAAATGGAATTGATGGAGATCTTAAAGGGTGAGTATATCAACCCGCACGTCTCCATCTGGTACTACAAGCTGGATTCCATCGACGAGGTAGGAAACCCGGAAATGTGGCTGAAGGCAAACCCGAACCTCGGCCAGACCGTGAGCTACGAGACCTATCAGCTGGATGTCGAGCGAGCCGAGAATTCGCCCGGTGCGCGGAATGATATTCTGGCAAAACGGTTCAATCTGCCGATGGAGGGATACACCTATTTCTTCCCGTATGAGGAGACGCTGTGTCACCGGAAGCGGGACTACTGGCAGATGCCATGTGCGATGGGGTGTGACCTTTCGCAGGGTGACGACTTCTGCTCATTTACCTTCCTGTTTCCGCTCCCAAATGGATATTTCGGCGTGAAAACGCGGGATTACATCACCTCCTACACACTGTCCCGTCTGCCACTGGCGATGCGGCAGAAGTACGAGGAGTTCATGCGGGAGAGCACGTTGCAGGTGTTTGAAGGAACAGTGCTGGACATGATGCAGGTCTACGAGGACTTGGATGATTTCGTCCAGCGGAGCGAATACGATGTGCGTGCTGTGGGCTATGACCCATACAACGCGAAGGAGTTCATCGAGCGGTGGGCGACCGAGAACGGCGGCTTTGGCATCGAGAAGGTCATGCAG
>CAVJGY010000218.1:2654-3052 GCA_963648915.1 Acutalibacteraceae bacterium
GTGTGCCGCTGGGCGAGCTGAAGAAGCTGAGCGAACAGCGGAAACTGCTCTTCGACGAGCTGCTGATGCAATTTGCGATGGGCAACTGTATCACGCTGGAGGACACCAACGGCAACCGGAAGCTCTACAAGCAGCGGCACGACCAGAAGATCGACGCAGTGGCGGCATTGATGGATGCTTATGTTGCATGGAAGCTGAACCGGGAGAACTTTGAGTAAAAAGAGGTGATAGAGAAGGATGGATTATTACGGAAGCCGGAACGAGTGGTGGGATTATCTTGCGCACAGCGCGGGACAGGAGAGAAAGGGTCATAAATATTATGCCCGGGTTCAAGCCAGCCCGAGCAATAAATTCGGATATGCACAGTATCGGTATTTTTATGACCCGCGAGAGTATGC
>CAVJGY010000219.1:0-1806 GCA_963648915.1 Acutalibacteraceae bacterium
GACCATGCCCGTGGAGTTCACTTTTGACGGTGCAGGCCGCTGTGATGTGGCAATGGCATGGCAGGGTGAAACGGCAGAAGTGCCCGAATTTGGTCTGCTCTTCCCGCTGCGCCGGGAGCTGGCCGAGGTCTCCTATCTTGGCCTTGGCCCGCGTGAGACCGACGCCGACCGCACCGCAGGCGGAAGAATGGGCGTGTGGGATTATAATGTCCGGGAGGATTTCGCCCAGTACAGCCCCGTTTACCCGCAGGAATGCGGAAGCCGGACGAGCGTGTATCGAGCAGATGTGACGGGCAAGATCCCGGGCATCCGCTTTGCCAGCGACAGCGGCATGACCTTCTCGGCTTTGCCCTATACCCCGCATGAGCTGGAAAACGCCCGCCATCACTACGAACTGCCCCGCGATGACAACAAAACCGTCGTCCGGTGTGCCGCTTTCCAGCGCGGCGTCGGCGGCGATAATAGCTGGGGCGCAAAACCGCATGAGAATGTCTGTTTCAAAGTGGAGAAGGGAAGGACATTCCGGTTCTCTGTGGAAAAGGCAGAATGATGTTATTGCCCGATCAATATAGATAAAGCAAAGCGACCTCTGCACAAAACTCGTGCAGAGGTCGCTTTTTGTAAAAGTCGAAAAAATCAGCTCAGCCGTCCACTCTCAACGGAGAAGCTGAGGTCGGCGACGGCCATGGTAGATTTACGGTGGGAGACGAGGAGGACGGTCTTATCCTGACACTCGGCCTGAACTGCCTTGAGGATGATGCCCTCATTCAGGCTGTCGAGGTTGGAGGTCGGCTCATCCAGCAGGAGGAAGGGCGCGTCGTGGAGGAAGGCGCGGGCAACGCCGATGCGCTGGCGTTCACCGCCGGACAGCGCACCGCCCAGCTCACCAACGGGCGTTTCGTAGCCCTTCGGGAGGCTGCGGATGAAGCCGTCCAGCGCGGCCTTTTTGCAGGCGGCCTCGACTTCCTCGTGGGTGGCGTCCCGCTTGGCGATTTTGATATTGTTCTCGATGGTGTCATCGAACAGCTCCGTCTCCTGCGTGACAAGGCTCTCCTGTGCGCGGAGGGTGGCGGTGTTGACCTTGCGGATGTCGTCCTCACCGAAGCGGATCGTGCCCGCGCCCACATCCCAGAACCGCATCAGCAGGCGGAGGAAGGTGGACTTGCCGCTGCCGGAACGTCCCGTGATGCCGACGATCTTCTTTTCGGGGATCGTCAGGCTCAGGTCGCGCAAGACCTGCTCGTCCGCGTAGGAGAAGCTGACGTGCTCGGCGGATACACCCGTAAAGGCGGTGTCCTTGCCGTTGGTGACGTCGGCGGTGACCGGCTCTTCGTCCAGCAGGTCGAGCACGCGGTCTGCGCTTGCAAAGACCTGCGTCAGGCTTGCGCCGAGGTTCGCCAGCGCAACGACCGGGCCAAAGGAGCTGAGTGCCGACAGGGTGCAGATGAGCACGCCATCTGCACCCATCTCACCGGACTGGTAAAGGCTCAGGCTGACGCCCAGAACGGCCAGCGCAGTGAAGAGAATGAGGGAGTTCGTCACGCCGACGGTCACGCCCTCGCGGTATTTCAGGGATTTTTGCTTTTCGCCCAGCGTTTCGCTCTGGGCGGTGATACCGGCGGCACGAGTCTCGACGTCCTGATATTGCAGGGTGTCCTTCAAGCCGCGCAGACTTTCCAGAACGTAGCTGTTGGTGTCGGCGAGTGCCTGACGGTACTCACGGGCGACTCGGTCGCCCCGCTTGGTCGACCAGACGGGCAGTGCCACGCCCACCAGCAGGTAGCCCGCCAGCAGCACCAGCGCGGG
>CAVJGY010000219.1:1819-3044 GCA_963648915.1 Acutalibacteraceae bacterium
CAATGACGCAGAGGATGGCGATGCAGATGGGGGAAATCGTGTGGGCGTAGAACACTTCCAACGCCTCGATGTCGGCGGTGATGAGGGAGATGAGGTCGCCCCGGTCACGACCCTCCAGCTTGGCGGGGGTCAGGCGGCGGAGTGCGCCAAAGACCTTATCGCGGATCAGAGCCAGCAGCTTGAAGGCGATATAGTGGTTGGATGCCTGCTCCGCATACCGCAGAACGCCGCGGAGCAGGGCAAAGATCAGGATGCAGACAAAGGCCGTGCCGACCGAAGCCAGCGGGCTGGGAAGCCCGGCGGCGGTCAGGATGCCGAAGCCGCCGAAGATGGTGATGAAGGTCGCGCAGAAATGCCCGGCAACGCCCATGATGATGGCCGCCAGCATGATGGGGAGCATCGGCTTGACAAGGACGATGAGCCGCCCGACGATTTGGAACGGGCTGCGATGTGTGGTTTTGTTCATGCCTGCACCTCCCCAAGAGTTTCGAGCTGTTTCTGTGCCTGATACAGGCGGCTGTACGCGCCGTTCTTCGCCAGAAGCTCGGCGTGTCGTCCCTGCTCGGCAATTTTGCCTTTGTCCATGACGTAGATGCAATCGCTGTCGACGACGTTTGCAAGGCGGTGCGAAATCAGGATGACCGTCTTTCTGTCTGCCAGACCACGGATGGCCTGCATGATGTCGTTTTCGCTCTCTGCGTCGACGTTGGAAGTGGCTTCATCGAAGAGGTAGATGGGCGAATCGTGCAGAAGGGCACGCGCCATTGCAAGACGCTGACGCTGACCGCCGGACAGGTTCGAGCCGCCCTCATGCAGTTCGGTCGCGAGGCCGTCCTGACTGCGGCAGAAGTCGGCCAGATTGACCTGCTCGAGGACGTCCCAGAGCTGCTGTTCGGTCGCATCGGGTGCGGCCATCCAGAGATTCGAGGCTACCGTGCCTTTAAAGATGGTAGCGTTGTGGGGCACGAGGGTCAGGGCACGCAGGCGGTCGGCCTGCTGGATGTCCTCGACCGGGATGCCGCCCATCGTGACGCTTCCGGTGTATCCGGTGCGTGCACCCGACAGCAGAGCCGCGATGGTGCTCTTACCGCAGCCGGATTCACCGACCAGCGAGACGAAGCTGCCCTGCGGGATGGTGAGGGAGACGTCGTTGAGGATGGTGCGGTCTTTCTCGTAACCGAAGGTGATATGCTCCAGCTTGAGAGTGGTATCGTGGGTGTCCAGC
>CAVJGY010000220.1:0-3043 GCA_963648915.1 Acutalibacteraceae bacterium
GTGTGATTCGATGAATCTCCATTTTATAACTTCCTTTATAAATTTCGATTTGTTGAGCCGAGTATACCATACTTCCCTATAAAAGAACAGCCTAACACACAAAAATCCCATATCCGCACGGTCGAAGTGCAGGATATGGGATTTTGCTTTATCTTATGGAATCAGCTTTCTGAACCGGCTCAGCAGCCTTCCTTTTCGGCCAGCTTCCGACCCATCAGGACGCCCATGACGGAGGCCATCATCAGGCCGCGCGTCCAGCCGGAGGAGTCACCGAGGCAGTGCAGGCCTTGGATGTTGGTGTCGAGGTTCTCGTCCATCTTGACCTTGTTGGAGTAGAACTTCAGCTCCGGGCTGTACAGCAGGGTCTCATTTGCGGCAAAGCCGGGCACGACCATGTCCAGCATCTTGATGAACTCGATGATATTCGTCATCGCGCGGTAGGGCATGGCGGCGGTGATATCGCCCGCAACGGCATCCTTCAGGGTGGGCTTGACGTTGGACTGTGCCAGCTCCTTCTGCCAAGTGCGCTTACCGTCCAGAATATCGCCGTAACGCTGCACCATGATGTGGCCTGCGCCCAGCATATTCGTCAGCTCGCCGACCTTCTGAGCGTAGGCGATGGGCTGGTTGAACGGCTCGGTGAAGTTGTGGGAGACCAGAATCGCGAGGTTGGTGTTCGCACTCTTCTTCTCCTTGAAGCTGTGGCCGTTGACGACGGCGAGGTCGTTGTCGTAGTTTTCCTGTGCGACAAAGCCGCCGGGGTTCTGACAGAAGGTGCGGACCTTGTTCTTCCAAGGCTTCGGATAGCCAATGAGCTTGGACTCATAGAGGACCTTGTTGACCTTCTCCATGACCTCGTTGCGGCACTCGACGCGAACACCGATATCGACCGTGCCGGGCTTGTGAGCGATGTGGTGCTCGGCGCAGATCTTTTCCAGCCAGTCCGCACCACGGCGGCCCGTGCCGATGACGACGGTGTCGGCATAGACGGCGCGGGGCTCTTCGTCGCCCTTGCGGATATAAACGCCCTTGCAGACCTCGTTCTCGAGGATGATGTTCTCGCACTCGGTGGAGAAAAGCATCTCGACGCCGTTGTCAGCCAGATAGTTCTGGATGGCGAGATAAAGCTCCTGTGCCTTCTCCGTGCCGAGGTGACGGATGGGGCAGTCGACCAGCTTCAGGCCGGCATGGATGGCATTTTTGCGGATCTCCTTGATGTCCTCGCCCGTGTAGATGCCCTCAACGTGGGGGTCTGCGCCGAACTCGAGGTAAATTTTATCGGTGTAGTCGATGAGCTCCTGTGCGAACTCCTCGCCAATCAGGGAGGGCAGGTCGCCGCCGACCTCATAGGACAGGCTCAGCTTGCCATCCGAGAATGCACCTGCACCGGAGAAACCTGTGGTGATAGCGCAGGTCGGGCGGCAGTTGACGCAGTGACCCAGCTCTGCTTTCGGGCAGTGACGCTTTTCGACCGGCTTGCCTTTTTCGACCAGCAGGATTTTTTTCTTGCTGCCGTGGCGCAGAAGCTCCACAGCGGTGAAGATACCGGCAGGGCCGGCACCTACAATGATCAGATCGTACTTTTCCATGTTCTTTTTATCCTTATTTCTTAATTTTTAGCGTCCTCGCCCTCTCCGTCATTGCTTCGCAATGCCACCTCTCCCAGAGTGAGAGGCTTTTGGACACGAAGCGGCCTGAGAGGGCAAGCCGCGTTTATTCTTCGTCGCTCTCCTGTTCGACGGTCGCACTTTCATCCACATGATCCAGCTCGACAGCCGTCGCTTCGGCATCCGTCCGGGTGACGTCCGGGGCAATAACGCCGTCGCCGTTCAAATCCTGTCCGGTGATGGCCTCCAGAACCGACTGGGTTTCGGGGTGCAGCTTCATGAACCGCTTGACCGCGATGACCGTATACAGCGCACTCAGCAGGTTCAGCGCACCCTCAATAATGAGGATGATACCGATCGCCATGACGAGGGTCTCCATCGTGCCGAAGGGGTTCAGGATCATCACCACGCCCAGCGCGATGCTGAGCAGTGCCAGCAGCAGAAAGCCCTTCCAGCTCTCGTAGTTGCAGCGGCGCAGTTCCAGCGCGTTCTGGATGCGGCCAAGGCTGTCGAAGATGACGAACAGGCCGAACACGATGGGCAGGATGCGCACCACGATGTCACTGCGGATGATGAGGAACGCGCCCAGTCCCAGACAGACCAAGCCCGAGATGAGGGTGAGCTGACTCTGGAAAATTCCGCGTTCCACGACGAAATACCGCACCAGCTGGACGACGGCACAGATCAGCACCACCGCACCCAGTGCATAGCAGACGACATTGAGAGCTGTGCCCGGCACCAACAGCAGGAAGATGCCGAGGGCGAGGTAGAGCACGCTCATCAAAATCAGATTCCATTTCAGCTTTTTTCCCATAAAGTTCACGTTCCTTTCGTCTTGTGCTCCTTACTGAGCAGGCTGCTCGTAGAGCGGAGCGATGACTTTTTTATTGATACGCGCCATGAACACGAGGCTCAGCGTCAGGCTGACGACCTCCGCGATCAAGAACGCCCACCATACCATGTTGACATTTCCGGTCTTGCTCAGCAGCCATGCCGCCGGGATAAGAACCACCAGCTGACGGCAGACCGAAACGATGAGGCTGAACAAGCCGTTTCCCAACGCCTGAAAAACCGACGACAGGATGATGCCGACACCCGCCAGCAGGAAGTGCGGGCAGATGATGCGCAGTGCCGGGATGCCGATGGCAAGCATCGCATCGCTGGCCGCAAAGATGCCCAGAACCTTGTCCGGCAGGAATTGGAAGATGCAGAAGCCAATGAGCATGATGCACTCGGCATAGAATGCCGCCAGCTTGATGGTCTTTTTCACGCGGTCGGGGTTCCGTGCGCCATAGTTGTAGCTGATGATGGGCACCATGCCGTTGTTCATGCCGAAGATCGGCATAAAGACGAAGCTCTGCAGCTTGAAGTAAACGCCAAAGACCGCGACTGCTGTCGCCGAGAAGGTCATCAAAATTTGATTCATGAAGAAGGTC
>CAVJGY010000221.1:0-1111 GCA_963648915.1 Acutalibacteraceae bacterium
GGCCCTCCGGGATGCTGAATCGATCCTGAATTGGGCAAATCATATTTTAGCATAACACCCCGGCTGCTGTATGGTTTTCCGTACAGCAGCCGGGGTATTTGCTTTTTTACTCCAAGTCCAGCTTATTTTTCATCAGCCAGCTGGAAGCCGCGAAATACACCGCACCAAACAGAACCATGAGAAGCAGATTTACCCACGGGTAGCTTTCCGAGACCACCGGAGATGCCGACCAGACATCCGCCGAGTTGACAGTGATTCGGATGAGGCTACCGAAGCCAGCCGTACCGCCAAGACGTCCCTGCACATTCTGGAACAGGAAGAAAGCGACGATGCTTGCAATGCTGGTGTGCTTTTTAAACAGGTGGCCGACCATGCAGGCCGCATAGACACACAGGATGAGGACAGCAACGGCCACCAGACCGACAAAGAGATCCCATGCCATCATCGCCCAGAACTTTCCGCCCAGACGGGCGAACTCATTCCCGACGAGGCCCATGAACTCCCGCCAAGTGTAGCTGACGGAATGGCCCAAGCTGTCCGTGCCGGTCACAAGCCCTTCCGTCGTGGAGTGGAAGGCGCAGAGTCCCAGCACCATCAGGAAGGTGGACAGCAGACCGACAACGGCACTGCACACGACCCAGACAAGGCTGGAAATGAGCTTCGAGCCGACGAGCTGATACTCGTTCACGGGCAGGGTGTGCATCAGGTAACCCTCCCGACCCAGCAGATTTTTCGTAAAACGCTGGATGATGGTGATGATGCAGACCACGACGACCGCGATGCTGATGCCCGCATAGATGAACATCAGCGCATACCAGAGCTGCCACCCCGCAGTGCTCTCCGTCCAAACCACTTTCCGCATCGAAACGCCCAGCATCAGAGCGACCAGAAGCCATGCCAGATACAGACCGCCATAGGTGCGGCTGGTGGCTTTGAACTCATATTTCAGCAAATTTTTCAGCATTTGAATACCTCCCGGAAATACGCATCAACGCTCATTCCCTCGTTCTCGCGGATATCATCCACCGCACGATGTGCAAAGACCTTTCCCTCTTTCAGGAACACCGCCTCATCCAGAACCGGCTCGATGTCCTCAATGAGGTGGGTCGAG
>CAVJGY010000221.1:1121-3020 GCA_963648915.1 Acutalibacteraceae bacterium
ATCGTGTGCAGGATGTAATCCCGAGCCGCCGGGTCAACGCCGCCGATGGGCTCATCCAGCAGATAAAGGCGGGCGTTCCGGCTCATTGCAAGAATGAGCTGAACTTTCTCCTTGTTGCCCTTCGAGAGAGTTTTCAACGCGGCCTTCGGCGGAAGGTTCAGTTTGTTCAGCATCTCGTTCGCCTTGGCCGGGTCAAAATCCTTGTAGAAGTCGCTGAACATCTCCACCAGCTGCTCGACCCGCATCCAGTCGGGAAGCCAGTCGGCGTCCGGCAGATAGGAAACGATGGCCTTCGACTCAACGCCCGGCGTCATCCCTGCAATTTGGATGCTTCCGCTGGTGGGCTGTAAAAGGCCGTTCGCCAGCTTGATGAGAGTGGTCTTGCCGCTGCCGTTCGGCCCGAGCAGACCGACGATCTTTCCAAGCCCGATGTGCAGGTCGATACCGTCCAGTGCAGCCTTTGCGCCGTAATTTTTCGTCAGGCCCTCACAGGTCAGGATATCACTCATGGTTCTGTTCCTCCTTTGTGTGCTGGGTCAGCAGCTCGGCCACCTGTGCCGGGCTGTATCCGATGCCCCGCATCTTTTCCAGAAATTCCGCCGCGAATTTTTCCGCCGTGGCGGTACGAAGCTGTTCGATCAGCATAGTGTCCTCCGTTACATAGCGGCCTGCCGTCCGTTCGGTGCGGACGAGACCCTCGGTTTCCAGCTGAGCCAAAGCCCGCTGCATCGTATTGGGGTTTACTCCGGCGGCGGCGGCCATGTCCCGCACCGAATCCAGATGTCCGCCGGGCGGATAGGTTCCCGCCAAAATTTTCGCCTTGAGCCGCTCCACCAGCTGTGCGTAAATTGGACGACTCGCATCAAATTGTTCGCTCATCATTGCCCTCCCTGCACTTTATGTGTTGCTGTATTAAGTGCCTAATACAATAATACTCGTTTTTCGGATTGTGTCAAGAGGGTAATACAATTTTTTTGATTTCTTTTTTCCTCTTAATATGTTATACTCTCTCTGTAAATGACGCATACAGGAGCAACTTTATGATAAAAGCAACCATCATCATCCCCAACATCAACGGCAAGGGCTGGCTGAAGGACTCCATCGAGTCGATCTACGCCCAGACCGAGCAGAGCTTTGAGTTGATCGTGGTCGACAACGGTTCGACCGATGAAAGCCTCGAGCAGGCACGAAGCTACTGCACCCGGCCAAACTTCACGCTCATCGAAAACGGCACGAACACCGGCTTCTCCCACGCGGTCAATCAGGGCATTGCCCGGGCAAAGAGCGAGTTCGTCGTCCTGTTCAACAACGACGCTTTCGCAGAACCCCAGTGGTTGGCTGAGCTGATCCGCGCCGCCGAGTCTGACCCGAAAATCTTTGCCGTCCAAAGCCTGATGATCCGCCACTTCGACCGGGAGCTGGCCGATGACGCGGGCGATTACGTCACATGGATGGGCTTTGCCTGCAAGACAGGCGATGGCCGCCGTGCCAGCCGCTACACCAAGCAGAAACGCATCTTCTCGGCCTGCGGCGGCGCGGCTCTTTACCGCAAGAGTATCCTTGACGAGATTGGTGTTTTCGACGAAAACTTCTTCGCCTACTTTGAGGACGTCGACCTGAGCTGGCGTGCCAACAACGCAGGCTACAAGAACATCCTCTGCCCGACCGCCAAGTGCTACCACATCTGCGGCGCAAGCACAGGCGCGGTCCGATACAACGCCTTCAAGAGCCAGCAAAGCGGCCGGAACAGCATCCTGCTCCCCCTCAAAAACGAGCCGCTGCTGATGCTGATCCTCAACTTCCTCCCGCTGGCGCTGGGCTACCTGCTCAAATGCTATAAATTCCATAAGCAGGGCTTCGGCGAGGCGTGGGACAAAGGGATGCACGAAGCCTTCGACC
>CAVJGY010000222.1:0-3002 GCA_963648915.1 Acutalibacteraceae bacterium
CTGCCCCGCACCGTAAAGGGTGTGCTGGACGTCATCCTCACCCTGCCGATGGTGCTGCCGCCGACGGTCGTGGGCTACTTCCTGCTGCTGCTCTTCGGCGCAAAGCGGCCGCTGGGCATCTTCTTCATGGAGCATTTCGGCGTGAAGCTCGTCATGAACTGGTACAGCGCGATCTTCGCGTCCATCGTGGTGGCATTCCCCCTGATGTACCGCACGGCACGCGGTGCGTTCGAGAGCTTTGACGAGACGCTGGCATGGTCGGCGCAGACCCTCGGCCAGTCCAACACATGGATCTTCTGGCGTGTCCGGATGCCGTACTGTCGGCAGGGCATTCTGGCCGGAACGGTGCTGGCCTTTGCCCGCGCTCTGGGCGAGTACGGCGCGACCAGCATGATCGCAGGCTACACCCCCGGCAAGACCGCGACCATCGCCACCACCGTGTATCAGCTCTGGCGCACCAACGACGAGGCCGGGGCGATGCGCTGGGTGCTGGTGGATATCGTCATTTCGGCGGTCGTGCTGCTGGCCGTGAACCTTTTGGAGAAAAAGCAGAAAGCAGGTGGCCGTACATGAGTCTGGAAGTACATATCGAAAAGAAGCTGAACGGCTTCGCCCTGCGCTCCGACTTTACCGCAGGCAACACCGCTACGGCCCTTCTGGGTGCATCTGGCTGCGGAAAAAGCATGACCCTGCGCTGTATTGCGGGCATCGTGAAGCCGGACAAAGGCCGTATCGTGCTGGACGGCCGAACGCTCTTCGACAGCGAAAGGAACATCGACCTGCCGCCCCAGCAGCGCGGCGTCGGTCTGCTGTTCCAGAACTACGCGCTGTTCCCCAATATGACCGTGGAGCAGAACATCCTCTGCGGCCTGAAACAGGAAAAGGATGCGAAAAAGCGCAAGAAACGCTGTGCGGAAATGCTCCGTGCCATGCGCTTGGAAGAGCTGGCTGGACGCCGCCCTGCGGAGCTTTCCGGCGGACAGCAGCAGCGGACGGCTCTTGCCCGTATTCTGGTGGGAAAGCCGAAGATTTTGATGCTGGACGAGCCGTTCAGTGCACTGGACAGCTACCTCCGCGAAGAGGTGGAGGGCGAGGTCGGAAGCCTGCTGGCCGGATTTGAGGGCACGGCACTCCTCGTCACCCACAACCGGGACGAGGCCTATCGTCTCTGCCCCGATATGGTCGTTATGGATAAGGGCCGCGTTCTGCGCACGGGCGCAACAAAGGACGTGTTCGCAGACCCACGCAGCACCGCCGCTGCCCGGCTGACGGGCTGTAAGAATATCCTGCCCTGTACCCGGGTGGACGAGCACACCGTCCGTCTGGCCGGTTGGGAAAAGGAGCTTCGCCTGTCGGCCGTCGTCCCGGAAAACTGCACCGCCGTAGGCATCCGTGCGCATGACTTCGCGCCCTGCCTGCCGGATGCAGAGAATGCCCTTCCGGTACAGGTCTCCTCGTCGAGTGAGAATCCCTTCGACTGGAATCTCATCTGCGACGCCCCGCAGAAGAATGCCCGCCTGTGGTGGAAGGTCTCCAAAACGACCCTCACCGCTCAAGAACCCGCCGCCCCTGCCTTCCTCGCCGCTTCCCCGGAGAGCATTATGCCGCTGGGGGAGTAAAGAGTTGGCCTGTAACGACTGACAAACAATAGAGATAGAAAGCAGCGTGTTCCAGTATGAGGAACGCGCTGCTTTTTTGCAAAGTGCGGCTGTAAAAATAAAATCAAAGACCTCTTTCTGCCTCGATTTCTCCCAAATTCCGACAGAATGAATAATTTTGAGGTGGAAACATTGTGCAGAAGTACATATTGCAATATACTGAATTTTGTATTATCATAGGAGCAGATGATTGAGGGGAATCATGGAGAGACAGACCTGAGAGGGGAACTTCTTTCCTAGTAGCGGATGAAACGATAAAAAATAGCGTTAAAAGGGAAAGAAAATTATGCTGAACAAAAATCTGCTGCAAAAATCGGGGCTTGCGACCTTGCAGGTTGTGCAGATCCTTGCGGGCTTAGAGCCGGGAGAACGCATCCCAACCGTCACAGAGCTGAGCGAACAATGCGACATGGCGCGTGGGAATATTCAGATCGCACTGAATAATCTGAAGCAGAATGGCGTGATCCAGTTGGAGTCCCACGGACAGAACGGAACGATCGCCACCGACATTGATTATGTGGCGATGGCGCAGTATTGCAGCAATACCAATTTGACCTGTGTGATGCCGATGCCCTATGGCCTTCGTTATGAGGGTCTGGCGAGCGGCTTATATGAAGAGTTGAACCAGAAAAGCGTTACCGGAGCGATCGCATTCATGCGCGGTTCGGGATACCGTCTGGCTTGTGTGGAAGAGGGACGTTTTCACCTCTGTGTGATGAGTCAGCTGGCGTTTGAAAACTACGAACAGCAGGGCAAGGATATCCAGATGGTGACGGCGTTCGGCGCACGCAGCTACGTTGAACAGCACCGTGTGTTCGTGCGTCCGGATTTTGATGGAAACTGGCAGGGATGCAAGGTGGGCTTGGATACCTCCTCGGTCGACCAAGAGTTGTTGACCCGGTTCTGTTTCGCAGATAAACCCGTACAATATGTGCCTGTCATTTACAGCCAGCTCGTGCCGTTTCTGCACAGCGGTGTGATCGATGCGGGCGTGTGGAGTGCGGACATGCTGCCGGAGGGTTTGAGCTATTACCCGATGCCCTGTCTGGATGAGCAGGAAAAGGATACCGTTGCGGTGCTTGTCTGCCGGAAGAGCGACAATGTGACCGCACAGTTGGTGCGTAAGATCCTGTCTGTGGAGAATGTCAAGAGCATTCAGCAGCAGGTCATGAACAAGCAAATCATTCCGCGGTATTAAGCGGAGTGCAGAGAGGAAAAAGCATCTGCATGGTTTTGTGCAGATGTTTCTTCCGGGATGAAAATACAAAATATTGTATAAAATATTTTTTGTCCCGGAAATGATAAAGCCGATTTGATTTTTTGGATGAAAAGGAGAGGTTCCCA
>CAVJGY010000223.1:0-2993 GCA_963648915.1 Acutalibacteraceae bacterium
CGTCACTCCTGTTCCCTGCTGATGTAACGCCAACATTTCAGCCAATTGCGGCTGCGTCATGCTGTTCTTTCGCCCTGCGCCGCGCTCATTACGCACTTTCTCACTTTTTGCCTTCTGTGCTTTCTTTGCAATCGCCTGTAGCTGTTCTAAATCCACCGTACCAAAAATATCAAAAATCTGCGTTTTGAAGTCCTCTTTCATTGCTTGCGCCTCCTTTCACTGCTATTATAGCTTTTTGTTATCCGTGTATCAATATTTTAATTTTTATACAGTTTTGAAATCTCTTTTATTTTTCAAACCACTCACCCAGATAATATAACCGTGATACAAAACCTCTGAGCCGAAAGACTCAGGGGCTATTTTTATGTCTGGAGGTGATTTTCTATGCTGTTCCGTATCATCGTTATCATCATCACTATTACGTTTTCATTCTAAGCTGCATCTGCACAGAAAGGAGAAGCCCCTATGAACTTTTTACCCGAACTCATTCAGAAACTTGGCACGGTACTTGTTGAAGTCCTCGTGATGATTGCTGAAGAAGTCGAAAAGAAAAACTAACGAAATCAAATCGAAAAGGAGATTTTACTATGTCTGCAAACGTTGAAACCATGTTCTCTGTCCGTGAAACCCCTTGGCACGGCCTTGGCCGTATCGTAATGGATGCCCCTGCAAGCCGTGAGGCACTGGAACTGGCTGGTCTGGATTGGCAGGTCGAAAGCCGCAACATCTATTCCGGCACTGGTGCTATGATTCCCGGTTATCGTGCCAATGTCCGCAGCACTGATGAAGCGGTTTTGGGTGTCGTATCTGACCGCTACCGCATTGTGCAGAACGAAGAAGCATTCCAATTCACCGATGACCTGCTGGGTGAGGGCGTTACTTATGAAACTGCCGGTTCTTTGCAGGGCGGCAAAAAGGTCTGGATGCTGGCAAAGCTGCCGGAGAAGTACATTATCGCAGGTGATGAAGTGACCCCATATCTTGTGTTCTTCAACAGTCACGATGGCAGTTCTGGTGTCAAGGTTGCCATGACCCCGGTTCGAGTAGTCTGCCAGAATACCCTGAATTTGGCTCTTGGTTCTGCAAAGCGCATCTGGACTGCCCGCCATACCGAAAATGTTCTGCTTCGGGTGCAGGATGCCCGCGAAACCTTGCAACTTGCCAACGGTTATATGGCAGAACTGGGCAAAGGTATCCATGAGCTGACCACCATCAAGCTGTCTGACCGTAAAGTACAGGAGTTCATCAATGAGTTCTTCCCCATCACGGAAGATTTAACCGATGGCCAGCGGAAGAATAACCTGCGTTTGCAGGAAGATTTGAAGGCTCGCTACTATAACGCACCCGATCTGGAGTGGGTTGGCAAGAACGGCTGGCGGTTCGTGAACGCTGTTTCAGACTTCGCCACTCATGCAGACCCCATTCGTAAGACCCGGAACTACAACGAAAACCTGTTCCTGCGCACCGCAGAGGGCAATCCGATGATTGACAAGGCCTATAAGATGGTGTTGGCAGCAGCATAAAGGAGCGAACCATGAACGATGTAAGCAATCGGGCCGTTCGGGAATTTTCTGAGTTCCTTAGCCGTGTTGAATCCAATTTTCCAAAGCCGACTTGTACTACGGCGTATGAGATCACGATAAAAAGCACGATTGTCAGTGCTTTGATTACGCTGGCCACTGAGAAAAAGATGGATGAACGCTTTTGGAACCATCTTCGGGTGCAGCGGAACATTCTGCATTTCCTGTATGCCCTGTGGCTGGATGATGACCGTACCTTGGTAGACGAGTTTTCTACTATTATTAAAGACTTGGCGGAATATGATTTCTCTATTGCAGAAGAACAGATGAAAGAGAGGTTGAATATCGCATGAAAAGGCTTGTATCCACATTAAATTTATCCAAAGAAGATTGGCTCCGCTACCGGAAGTGCGGCATCACTGGCACGGATGCTGGTTCTATCCTTGGCCTGAATCCGTATCGCTCCGCATTTCAGGTATACCATGATAAAATCAGCGATACCATTGAAAACATCGACAATGAAGCCATGCGGCAGGGCCGCGATTTGGAGGAGTATGTGGCACAGCGTTTCTCCGAAGAAACAGGCTTTAAGGTACGTCGTGCAAATGCCATCTACCAAAGTAAGGAACATCCGCTGCTTCTGGCAGACTTTGACCGTCTGATTGTCGGGCAGAAAGCCGGATTGGAGTGCAAGACAGTCTCGCCGTTCTCTGCGGATAAGTGGGCAGATGGCAAAATTCCTGCACATTATCTAGCGCAGGTTGACCACTACTTAGCTGTCAGTGGTTTCGACTGCTGGTATGTAGCGGCTCTGATTTTCGGCAGAGAGCTGGTTATCCATAAAATCGTGACAGATAAACAGGTGCTTTCTGATCTCATTGATAAGGAAGAGCTTTTCTGGACACGTCATGTGGTTCCGCAGATTCCTCCTGCACCCAATGGCTGCGACAGTGACACGCAGAAAATCAACCAGCTTTATGAGGTGGATGACCGGGACAAGACCGCTGACCTGAGTGATTTGCATGGACTTCTGGATAAGCGGCAGGAACTTTCCACCCAAATCGAGCAGTTGGAACAGGAAAAGATTGCTATTGAGCAGCAGGTCAAGTTGAAAATGCAGGACGCTGCTTATGGCACAGCACCGGGTTATAAGGTATCATGGGTATCCTCCGAAAGCAAACGGGTAGATTCCCAGCGTTTACGGAAAGAGCAGCCGGACATCTTCAACCAGTACAGCAAAAACGTGAGCAGCCGCAGATTCACCATCGTTCATGCGGCATAAATTTTGTATACGGCGGCAGGGGGCGACATCTCTGCTGCCTTTTTTCTTGGAGGTTTGATTATGGCTACGGAAAATCCATTCGTAAAATTATTTGGCATTGACTTCAAAGATCATCTGGAAGTCAAGAAGTCTGGCAATACCGAGTTGAAATATGTAAGCTGGGCGTATGCCTGGGCAGAAGTGAAGAAGTT
>CAVJGY010000224.1:0-2028 GCA_963648915.1 Acutalibacteraceae bacterium
ACACTATACTGAGAACAAAGGAGAGAGCGACATGACGATTGCCATTCTTGCACACGATTCCCGCAAGGAGCTTGCGCTCCAATTCTGCACTGCTTACAGCGCGATCCTTTCGCGCAATACGGTCATTGCCACCGGTACGACCGGACGGATGCTGGCACAGGCCACCGGCCTTCCAGTTCATTGTTACCTCTCCGGACGGCTGGGCGGCATCCAGCAGATCTCGGCGCGTGTTGCCTGTGACGAGATCGACCTCGTGCTTTTCTTCCGTGACCCGCTCAAGGCGGACACCGGAAATTCCAACGAGCAGAACTTGCTCCGTCTGTGCGATATGCACAGCGTCCCCATTGCTACCAACATCGCCACCGCCGAGGTGCTTCTGCGCGGGATGGATCAGGGCGACCTTGATTACCGCGAAGGACTGCACCCGCCCGTGATCGAGCCGATCGCGGCACAGCGCGCTGTGTGCTGAGCATCCCGGCCGGATGGCCGAACATTTGTGTATAGAGGGAAAGAGACAACGCCGCGGAAGGCTTCATGCGAAACCTTCCGCGGCGTTGCTGTTTATGTTATTCTGAAGAAAGAAGGAAGCTTATTCCAGACCAGCCATCTGCTTGATCGACTTCATGGCGAAGGTCAGGGTACGACCCATTGCAACACCAGCCATCAGGCAGGGATAGTTGTTGGCGAAGAAGCTGCCGGACATATCGCCGGTGATGTACAGGCCTTCCATCGGCTTGTTGTCGGTGTCCAAAGCCTGACCCTTCTCGTTGATGGCGATGCCCTGCTCGGTGGTCAGCAGAGATGCACCCAGCCAGCAGCCATAGAACGGAGCCTGACGGATCGCGCTCAGGCGGTATGCGGGCTTACCGAAATCGGTATCCTCCTGTGCGTCGTACAGCTCGTTGTAACGGTCGACGGTTGCGAGGAAGGTGGTCTTTGCCTCACCGGTGAAGCCCAGCTTGTCAGCCAGCTCATCGAGGGTGTCTGCCTTGAAGAATGCGCCAGCCTTTTCTGCCTCTTCCATCTTGCCCTTCACATAGTCCTCACCGCTGTTACGGGTCTGGGCAGAGCAGCCGATGGTGTGGAAACGCTTAACGTCCTCCATAAAGTTGTCATCGTGGATCTGTGCGTAGACACGGCCCGGCTGGTGAGCTGCTGCATAAACGATATCATTGTAAGGGCAACTCTCATTTGCAAAACGCTCACCGTTGCGGTTGACCTTCAGGAACGGCTGGGTGCCGGGATTATACTGACGGATCTCACCGGGGAATGCCTTGCCGCCAAAAGCACTTGCACTCTCAACATAACCTGCATCCACACCGGGAGCAACAACGCCACGGTCGAACAGCATGGGAGCAGACTCTTTGTCGAGGTTTGCACCAGCCCAGACAGCGGCACGGATGCCGTAGCCCTTGTCGGCCGGAGAGTAAGAGCAGGCAGTGGTGACACTGGTGCCCAGCGGGTCCAGCTGCTCCATCATGTACGGGTTGCCAGGATATCCGCCACAAGCCAGCAGAACGCCCTGATTTGCGTTATAACGGACAAAATGGCCATCATCCACATTCTGTGCAATGATACCCGTAATACGGCCATCGGAATTTTTCTCCAGCTTTGCAAGGCTGGTCTTGAAGTCAATACCATAGCCCAGCTCTTCGATGTATTCCTGAAGCAGAACGTTACGAGGTTTGCCAGACTTGGACTCGCTTGCCATGTAGTTGTGTTCCTGCACCGGGAAGAGGTAATCGGTGTTGTGTTCTGCGTTCTCAGCAGGCCATGCAGCCTCAGAACCAGAAGTAAAGTCGCAGGTCCAGCCGTACTTATCCTCGAGGATGCTGCGCATGAAATCGTGCATTGCAGCAGACTCGTTGATCCAAGTACGAACAACACGCTGGTCGCACTTGCCGGAAGCATAACGGGAGATCTCGCTCAGCAGCTTTGCCTTATCGAAGGGCTTCTCGCCTGCTTCCTTTGCGGCAGCAGAGTCGATCGCACCGTACCAGTGACGGGTGTCTTGAACGGCAGCGTTCT
>CAVJGY010000224.1:2038-2991 GCA_963648915.1 Acutalibacteraceae bacterium
CAGCGTTCTGCTCGATGATGCGGAAGTTCAGGCCGTTGGTTGCAGCATAAGCAGCAGCGAACATACCGCCGTTGCCTGCGCCAACGATGACGATATCAGTATCGACGGTCTCGGTGATAGCAGCCTCGTCGATGTCCGGCTCTTTGCCCAGCCAGTCGCTCTCGTCGCCAGTCGGCAGCTGAACGCTGGTGACAGTGGCTTCGCCCTTTGCCTGTGCAAAGCAGCTCTTTGCAGCCTTCATGACAGCCTCGCTGGTGATGGTAGAACCAGACACGCCGTCGATCTCGGCAGAGCCAGCGGCCAACAGCTGCTCTTTCAGCTGGTCGGCGGCAGCTGCACCGAAGGAAGCGGTCTCACCCGAGGTGTCGACCACAACGTCGGTCACAGCACTATCGGAGAAGGTCATGGTGACCTTGACGGTGGAGGAAATGCCCTCTGCCGTGCCTTCATAGGTGCCGGGGATGTAAGTGCCAGCTGCACCGGATGCTGCGGTGCTGGTGGAAGCAACGGTGCTGGAGCTTGCTGCATTGCAGGCTGCCAGTGCGCCGGCGGTCACACCGGACATCGCAGCAGCAGCCGCGATCTTCAGAAAACCTTTACGAGAGATCTTGTTCATTGTGAGGTTCCTTTCTTCTTGCTTTTCTTTCTTCCTTCAGACGTGTGCTCTTCATTCGCACTTCGTTCGATAATAATCTAACATAGTTTTTGCGTTCTGTCTTTTAAGAATTCTTAAAACTCTTTGCCGTTTCTTAACCGCTTTTGCCGGAAAAGAGCGTCTTTTTCGCCCGATTCGTTTGATATTTGCTTATCGAAGTCCCCTTGCGCACAAAAAATCACGCCGACCGTTTAAGTTTCCTTAAAAAGTCGGCGTGTTCTGTTTAAGCAGTTTTAAGCACTCTCTCCATCCGGCTGAAAAATATAACCTTTTCCCCAGACATTTTTCAGGTAGACAG
>CAVJGY010000225.1:0-2968 GCA_963648915.1 Acutalibacteraceae bacterium
CAAGTACACCGACATCGGTGAGTCCATGCCGAAGGGCATCCTGCTGGTCGGCCCTCCGGGTACTGGCAAGACCATGCTGGCAAAGGCCGTTGCAGGCGAATCGAATGTGCCCTTCTTCTCCATCTCCGGCTCGGAATTCGTGGAGATGTTCGTCGGCATGGGTGCGTCGAAGGTGCGTGACCTGTTCAAGCAAGCGAAAGAGAAAGCTCCATGCATCGTCTTTATCGACGAGATCGACGCCATCGGCCAGAAGCGCAACAGCGGCAATATCGGCGGCAACGACGAGCGTGAGCAGACTTTGAACCAGCTGTTGACCGAGATGGACGGCTTCGAGGGCAACAACGGCGTCATCATTCTGGCGGCGACCAACCGCCCGGATTCCCTTGACCCCGCTCTGACCCGTCCCGGCCGCTTTGACCGTCGCGTTCCGGTCGAACTGCCTGACCTCAAGGGCCGCGAGGAGATTTTGAAAGTTCACGCAAAGAAGGTCAGCCTTGCGCCCGGCGTCGACTTCAACACCGTTGCACGGATGGCCTCCGGTGCGTCCGGCGCAGAGCTGGCGAACATCGTCAATGAGGCCGCTCTGCGTGCTGTCCGTGCAGGCCGCAAGTCGGTCACGCAGGCCGACCTTGAGGAGAGCATCGAGGTCGTCATTGCGGGCTATCAGAAGAAGAACTCCATCCTGACCGACCACGAGAAGGGCATCGTTGCTTATCATGAAATCGGCCATGCACTGGTGGCGGCGTTGCAGTCCCACTCTGCACCCGTCCAGAAGATCACCATCATTCCCCGCACCTCGGGCGCGTTGGGCTATACGATGCAGGTCGATGAGGGCAACCACTACCTCATGACAAAAGAAGAGCTGGAAAACAAGATCGCGACCCTCACAGGCGGTCGTGCCGCCGAAGAGGTGGTGTTCCACTCCATCACGACGGGTGCATCCAACGATATCGAGCAGGCGACCAAGCTTGCCCGCGCGATGCTGACCCGCTACGGCATGAGCAGTGACTTCGATATGGTGGCTCTGGAAACGGTCAACAACCAGTACCTCGGCGGCGACACCTCGCTGGCCTGCTCCGCACAAACCCAGCGGGAGATCGACCAGAAGGTCGTCGAACTGGTGAAGCGGCAGCACGAAAAGGCCATCCGAATCCTGACCGACAACCGTGAAAAGCTGGACGAGCTGGCAAAGTACCTTTATGAGAAAGAGA
This sequence comes from Acutalibacteraceae bacterium, assembly GCA_963648915.1. GTDB lineage: Bacteria > Bacillota > Clostridia > Oscillospirales > Ruminococcaceae > Faecalibacterium. The sequence continues at coordinate 1,212 of CAVJGY010000225.1, forward strand.
CCATCACCGGTGAAGAGTTCATGAAGATTTTGAACGAAGAACCGGAAGAGAAAATCGAAGCATAACACATAGCAGAGGAATCTCCTATATCAGCACTTTTTTGGTGCAGGATATGGGAGATTTTTGTGTGGAATATTTCGGCGCAGTGTGATATAGTAGGTTCAGGAAAGGGGAAATCTGAATGACCGAAAAAGAAAAGATGCTGGCACACAAAATGTATGATGCCAACTATGACGAAGAGATTTTAGCGGAGCGCACCAAGGCGAAAGAGTTGTGTTATGATTACAATCAGCTCCGCCCGTCCGATGAGGCAGGGCAGAGAGCGATATTGAAGAAGCTCCTCGGTAAAACCGGAGAGCGTTTCTGCATTACGGCTCCGTTCTGGTGTGATTACGGCTACAACATCGAGCTGGGCGAAAACTTCTACGCAAACCACAACCTCGTCATTCTGGACGGCGCAAAAGTGACCTTCGGCGATAACGTTTTTGTTGCGCCGGACTGTGGTTTCCACACAGCAGGCCATCCCATCGACTTTGAACGCCGGAATCAAGGGCTGGAATATGCCTATCCCATCACGGTGGGAAACAATGTCTGGATCGGCGCAGGTGTTCAGGTCATGCCCGGCGTGACGATCGGCGATAATGTTGTCATCGGCGGCGGAAGCGTCGTCGTCAAGGATATTCCCAGCAACTCGGTCGCCGTCGGCAACCCGTGCAGGGTCATCCGCCCCATCACCGAGGCAGATAAGCACACCTGCTTGGATTGGGATAAATAAATCAGATAAAATGAAACGTCCAGAGCCGGAAAAGACTCTGGACGTTTTTCAATATCATTGGATCATTTCAGAACGAGCCGCCGCTTGAACCGCCGAAGCCGTCACTGTCCACGGAAGAACCACCGCCGCTGGAGCTTTCCGTCTGAGGCGGGTCATAGACCTGCGTGCGTGCGGTGCGGAGGTAATGGTCTTCCTGCACGCTCAGGCGAAGCCCCTCTTTCGGCATATAGTCGTTGGCTTCAGTTTTCTGCTTGGCCGTTTTCATCTGGCCGCACAAGATGCCGCAGACGATGCCCGCGACGAGGAAGGAGATGCCGACCACCAGCAGGACACCGAAAAGGCCGAGGTCGTTGTCCGGGTCATTGTTGGAGTCCAGCGGCACGCCTTGTTCGGCGTAGAAGTCGAGGGTGTCCGCACAGAGCGCAATGAATGTCTCCGCCGCGTCTGGATAATCGCCGTCCGAGAGCTTCGGCACGACCTTATCCTCGATTTGCCCGATGCGGTAATCGGTGAAGGCGGTCACACCGCCGCCGTAGGTGATGGTGACATACTTGCGTGAGCCGAGTGCCAGCAGGAAGAGGATGCCGCTGTGCTCGCTGCCGCTTCCGAGGTTCTGCGCACGGTAATAGTCCTTTGCATAGTCGCGCTGATTCTGGTCGCCGATGCTGTCCACAACGAGGAAATAGACCTCGCAGTCATGCCCGGCGGAGGCGTCCTCGGCCTGTTGTTCCAGCGAGGTGAGGGTGTCCGAGTCGAACAGCCCGTACTCGTCCCGCACCAACGGTGCGGCGGCAGAAGCGGCCAGAGCGACACTCAGACAGAGGCTCAGACTCAGCAGAAGGGCGGCAAACAGGGAGAGCGTTTTTTTCATGGTTTTCATCATCGTCATCCCCCTTTACCACAGCAAAAAATAGGACAGCACCGCCATGAGAGGCAGGCTGATGCCGAAGAACCATGCGGCCAGCCGTCCCTTGTCGATGGG
>CAVJGY010000226.1:0-2937 GCA_963648915.1 Acutalibacteraceae bacterium
GCACCACCACGGCACCCGCCGCCAGCAGTGCCGCCGGGAGAATGATGATAAAAGTCAGGCCCAGCCCGGCCGCCACCGAGGACGGCACCGTGATGGGTGCGGCCTCCAACGCCTTGGAATCCACCAGCGTCACGGCCGTTTCACTTGCCAGCGACGCCGCACAGCCCTGCAGGAAGGTCACATTGCCCGGCACGAGCTGATAGATGCCCTCGTTGTCCATATTACCGCAGTTGACCCAGATGACCTCCGCCCCGGTGGATTCATTTTCTGCCCATGCCGCCAGCGTGAACGGGCCGTCGAGGTCGCCGTCCTCCTTGTCAGTGACGGTCATTTCGTAGCCTGCGGTCTTGCTGTAGGCCGCATTCGAGGTCGTCAGCAGGGCCTCCGAAATGACGTCATCTGTCTCGGTCAGGGTGATGCCCTGCGCCATTTGAAGCAGAACGCGGCGGCTCATGTTGATGCTGTCCAACACGCCGCTCTCGATGGCCGAGGCGTAATCCGGCATCAGATAATAGGGGTAGCCGCTCATATAATGGCCGGAGTCGCCCTCGACGACCAGACCCTCGGTGCGGGACAGGCCGAACTCGGCCATCAGTGCGTCGAGGTTGGGCGTATTATAATAGGAATCGGTCAGGAGCAGAACTTTTCCGCCGTTGCTCAGGTATTCGCGCAGTTCGCTCATCTCGTCGACAAGTGCGCCCGCCGAAGAAAAATCATTCGCCGGAGCGTTGATGATGAGCAGGTCACAGTCTTCCGGGATGGTATCGCTGAGCAGGTCCAGAGCCTCGACCGCGATGTTCTGGTTTTCCAGTGCATCGGTCAGGGTCGTACTGAGAGTCTGCTCCCCGTGGTTGGTGGTGTAGTAGGCGTGGAGCTGTTCGCCGCTCGTCAGGCGGTAAAGTGCCGCCGTGATCTTGTTTTCGCCGTCGAAGGTCACATTTGCGCTTCCGGTGGACGCATAATCGGAGTAGTCGTACTCGTATAGGTCAGAGGCATCCAGAACGGTGCTGTCATCCTCCGAAACAAAGATGAGGCTTCCGTTTTCGGCGTCCTGTGCTCCATACTGGGTCGCAAAGGTCGGGTAGACCGCCGGGTCTTTCAGCTCCCATGTGATGTGGCTGTTCTCGGCGGCGTAACGGTCGAGCAGCTTCGAGATGATGGCGTCCTCATTGCCCGTTTCGCAGAGGTAGTAGATTTTCACGTCCTGCGTTAGATTTTGGGCGATCTCCTTCGAGCTGTCGCTCAGGGTGTAAAGCCCGGCTTCCGAGAGGTCGAACTCGGTGTACTTGGTCGGGATGGCGCGGACGACCAGATTCAGCAAGACCGCCAGCACCACAACGGCCACGGTAATTCCTGCCGACCAGATGCCGCTACGAAATGCCTTTTGATTTGTCGGCTGAGAAGGTTTCTTTTTCCATTGCATCGTCAAATTCCTCCTCTCAATTCCAGCGGCGTTTCTCGATGCTCTGCGCCGTCAGGAACAGAAATACACCTGCTACCGTCAGGTAATAGACCAGCACCGGGAGCGAGAAGCTGCTGTTGACAAATTCCTCAAACGGTGTGAAGAGGCAGAGCGCGGACAGCACCGCACTGAACGCCTCGGTCAGCCACGCGCTTTTCAGCAGAAAGAGTGCGCACAAGCCGACACAGCAGGCGGCAAAGGCCAGACAGCCCAGCGTAAAGCTTCGGGTGCGCAGACCAGCCGCCAGAGACGCCGCACCCGCCAATCCGGTGAAAACGGCCAGTGCGACGGCACTTCCCGCGTTGAACATGCTGCGCAGGCTGGGCATGAGATAGGCCAGCAGCAACGCCGCGAAGCCCATGACCGCCGCGATGATTTGATTCTCGGTCAGACCGGAGAGGAATTCGCCGATGGCGATGGCCGCACAGCCCATCAGGAAATAGCAGAGCAACCCCGCCAGATTCGCCGCCAGTGCCGATGCCGTTCCGCCCAGGCCCCAGAGAGTGAAGATCATCACGACATCCAGCAGACAGGGAATCGCGAACACGACGCACATTGCGAAGAATTTTCCCAGCACGATACCGCCCACCGGGACGGGGCTTGTCAGCAAAAGCTGGTCGGTGCGGCTGTGACGCTCCTCGGCCAGCGAGCGCATCGTCAGCACCGGGAAGTAAATCAGCAGAACGAAAATCGTCCGATAAAGCGTGTAATAACTGAAATCGGTCAAGCCATAGCCAAGGTTCAACGCCAGAAAATACAGGCCGCTGTCCGCCAGCAGGAATGCCGTCAGGACGTAGCCCATCATGCCGTGAAAGTAGCTGCGAAGCTCCCGCTTAAAAATCGCTGTCATGGGTCAGTCCTCCTTCCCTTCCCGCTCGATCTCTTCATCCTCGGTGCTCTTGCGTCCGGCCAGTTCGAGGTAGACCTCCTCGAGGTTTTTGTCCTCCTCGGCAAGGTTCAGCACGGTACAGCCGGATCTCGTCAGGATGAGCACCTGCTGACAGACCGCCTGCACCTCGGTGAGGATGTGGCTGGACAGGATGGCTCTTGCCAAGCTCCCGGATAAGCTTCCGGATCTCGATGACCTGCGCCGGGTCAAGGCCGACCGTCGGCTCGTCGAGGATGATGAGCTTCGGGTTTCCCAGCAATGCCTGCGCGATGCCGACCCGCTGGCGATAACCCTTGGACAGATTCCGGATGAGCCGGGGCAGGACCGCTTCCAGTCCCGTCCGCCGGGCAACCTTGAGCACCTGTGTGCCGCGCTCAGCCTTCTTGACGCCCTTCAGCTCGGCCGCGAAATCCAGATATTCCTTCACGGTCATGTCCAGATAGAGGGGCGGCTGTTCGGGCAGATAGCCCACGCAGGCCTTCACCTCGTCCAGCTCCTCCGGCAGCGGATGTCCGGCCACCGTCACCTCTCCGCTGGTCGCCGAAAGATAACCCGTCAGAATATTCATGATGGTCGATTTTCCCGC
>CAVJGY010000227.1:0-2928 GCA_963648915.1 Acutalibacteraceae bacterium
CAGTACCGTTTCAAACAATTCCTGCATCTTTGCCCCGGTAGTTTGCACCGGGGTCAGTTTTTTATCCGGCAGCAGCAGGGATTCCATAGCCGTCACCCCTGCTCCATCCAGATGCACCCAGTAATGATGCCAGCAGCTCTGCTCCGGTGCAGTGCAGTAGCTTTGCGGCGTGCGGCAATTGAGCAGCAACACTTGTCCCGCTCCCAACACCACACGGTTTCCGTTCTGTTCGATCAGCCCTGCCCCACGCAGGGTGTAGAACAGCAGATAGCTCTCCTTGTCGGTGCGTGCTGTGGAAAAATGCTGCTGGGCATAGAACACCCCCGCTTCGGTACAATAGTAGGGCTGTGCAAGCTCTGCTTCGCTGGGGGTCGTCCGCTTCCAAACGCTTTCCGGGGTCACATCCATATTATAAGTCAGCATTCCGCCACCGCCTTTCGGTGTCCAGTATAGCCGGTTTCAGTCCGATGTGCAAGAGTAGACTTTTCACAAAAAACGTGTCACCTTTGCCGATGGAATTACCGTCTTTCTGCCGGTATACTGTTAGCAGTCAAAGCCACACAGGAGGCGCATTATGCAAAAGAAATATCTTGCCATCGACATTGGTGCATCCAGCGGGCGGCACATTGTCGGATGGATGGAGAACGGCGTTCTCCGCACCGAGGAAGTGTACCGGTTCCCAAACAGCGTCCAGTGGGTGGACGGGCATCTGGAATGGGATATCGACAGCCTGTTTGCCAACGTGAAGAACGGCATCCGGGAAGCCTTTGCAAAATATCCGGAAATTGAGAGCCTTTCCATTGATACATGGGCAGTCGATTATGTGCTGCTGAAAAACGACCAGCCCATCTATCCAGTCTATGCCTACCGCGACAGCCGGACGCAGGCTGTCATTCCTGAAGTCCACAGCATCCTGCCGTTTGAAACGCTCTATGCGCACACCGGCATCCAGTTCCAGCCTTTCAACAGCATTTATCAGCTGTATGCCGACAAAAAGGCCGGACGGCTGGCACAGGCCGAGGATTTTCGGATGATCCCGGAATACCTGCTTTGGAAACTCTGCGGCGTGAAAGCGCGTGAGTACACCAACGCCACCTCCACCGGCCTTGTCAATGCGCAGACCAAGGAGTACGACCCGGAGATTTTGAAGGCTCTAGGTCTGCCGGAAGCCATGTTCCCCAAGCTGACTGCACCCGGCACGGTGCTGGGGCCGCTGAAAGCGGACATTGCCGCCGAGGTGGGCGGGCAGACCAACGTAGTTCTGTGCGCCACCCACGACACGGCCAGTGCCGTGGCGGGCATCCCGATGGAACAGGGTGATGCACCGTTCCTTTCCTCCGGCACATGGAGTCTGCTGGGTGTCAAGCTGGCAAACCCCGTCACCACTCCGGAAAGCTGCAAGGCCAACTTCACCAATGAGGGCGGTGTGGGCTACATCCGCTACCTGAAAAATATCATGGGCCTGTGGATCATCCAGTGTGTACAGAAGCAGCTGGGCATCTCCTTTGCAGAGATGGTGGAACTGGCCAAGACCAGTACCTACACCCGCATTTTTGATGTGAACGAAGCACGTTTCTCTGCGCCGCAGGATATGAGCGCAGAAATCAAGGCGGCTCTTGCCGAAAACGGTGATGCTCCTGCCACGGATGCGGACCTCATCAACAGCATCTATCATTCGCTAGCGTATTGCTACGGTGAAGCCTATCGGGAAATGGAGGAAGTCACCGGCCAACACTGGGATAAGCTGTACATCGCGGGCGGCGGCGCAAAGAACGCCACCCTGAACGAACTGACCGCCCATTATACCGGAAAACAGGTCGTGGCTCTGCCCATCGAGGCAACGGCCATCGGCAATTTGAAGATCCAGATGAACATTTGATAAGGAGGATTTCCCATGCTCGTTGAAACCAAAGCCCGCGTTGGCGTGTTCGCCATTGCTCTGGGAGCCTATCTACCCCAGTTCCCGACCCTCGTGCCCGAATTTGAGCAGCAGTACGCTGACTTCAAAAAGACCATCCCCGATACTGTGGAAGTCATTGATGGCGGCATCGTCACCACCAAGGAACTGTCCATGGCCGCTGGCGACAAGTTCCGCGCCGCAGACGTCGATCTGGTCATTCTGCAGCTGTTGACCTACGCCACCTCTTACAATATGCTGCCTGCCGTGCGCGACCTGAACGTGCCTGTCGTGCTGGTGAACGTCCAGAAAAAGAAAGCCCCGGACTACGCCAATACGGACACCCCCACTTGGCTGGGCGAGCTGTACGCCTGCGGTGCAGTCGGCGAGATGGTGGCCGACTTGGAGCGTGCTGGCAAGCGTCACGCCGTTATCACTGGCGTTGTCGAGGGTGGCGACCCACAGGTGCAGGCTGAGATCGAGGATTGGTGCCGTGCCGCACAGGTGCGCCGCCGCTTCCGTGACACCAATCTGGCACAGATCGGTCGTCCGTATCCCGGCATGATGGACCTGTACATTGACGAAACCAACCTGTACAACCGGATGTTCCTCTACACCAAGCAGTTCGACTGGGAGAAGATGTGGGCCATCGCCGACAACATCACCGATGAGAACGCCATCCGCGCTAAGGCACAGGACATTCTGGATACCTTCGACATCGAGGGCGGCGGCACCATCGAAAAGGTCTGGGACATGGCAAAGTATGTCGTGGCCTTTGAACAGTGGGTCAAGGACGAGAAAATCGCGTTCATCGCGTCCCACTACGACGGCTTTGCACAGGGCAAGGCCGGTGTGCTGGACAGTATGCTGATCCCGGCTTTCTCCATGCTCATCAAGCAGGGCGTGGCCTGCGCCGTGGAAGGCGACATCAAGGTGTCCATGGCCATGAGCATCCTCAAGACCATTGCAGGCTGCGGCCAGCTGAGCGAGATGTACTCCATCGACTTTGACGAGGACATCTGCATCATCGG
>CAVJGY010000228.1:0-2884 GCA_963648915.1 Acutalibacteraceae bacterium
GCTGGACATCAAGACCCTTTGTCAGAAAAAGCCAGACGTCGATAATCTGGCGAAAATCGTTTTGGACTCTCTGAATAAAATCGCCTATGACGACGACGCGCAGGTCTGCCGCCTGCTGGTTGAGAAGCGATATGGGGAGACCCCGCAAGTGCTTGTCAGATTGAGCGAGCTGGAACCATGAAGATTTTATACTACATCTTAGCCTTTGCGATGGGCTACTTTTTCCGCAAATGCGGGCAGGCCCACAAGAAGCACGACGAGCCGGACAGCCATGCAGAAGAACTTATCCGGCGCGAACAGGAAGCCGAAACTTTCGGCGATCTTTGAAAGGAGCATCACAATGGCCATCACCAACTATGAAGAAATGTCCATCACGTCCCCGGCCTTTAACACCGTCCGCGAAGCCTTTGACGTGGCCTTGCAGCGGCTTTTGAAGAAGATGGAGAAGTCCAAAATGGACGAGGGCCAGATTGCCCTGAACATCACCGTCACCAACGAGGACGTCTTTACCGATGGCGATGCAGAGCTTGGCGACACCGACGGCCCGGAGAAAAAGCCTGTCCTGAAGTACAAGATCACGACCACCGTGCCCATCAAGGACACCGACGATGGCAAGGCCGATACCGGCATGGCCCTTGTATGGGACAAAGACCTTGGCCGCTATGTGCTGGTCTATATGCAGACCAACCAGACCTCTATGTACGACAACCCGCCCGCAGGCGGCCCCCAGCAGACCACCATGAACCCCGCGCAGCAGATCGGGCAGGGGAGCGGCGCACTGATCGACATCCGCACTTTCAGGCCGGACGACGACAGCGACGACGAATAACCCCACACCGGGCGGATTTTGGGCATAAAAAGAGCCGCCCACCCTCAAACCTCAAATGGCCTAAGAATGAACGGCGCCGGACAACCGTTATTATACCATTTGAGCGGAGGAAATGCAAGTGCAGCAGTCAGCGAAAGATCGGCTTTCCGAATACCTGCCGATGGCAATGGAAAATAAAAATCGTCTTGCCCGCTTGAATGATATGCGGGATGCCGCCGGGGGCCTGACAGGTATACCCGAAAGCGACGGCAGCGCACACACGGCCGGGAACAGTCATAAGATGGAAGCCGCGGTCGAACGCTACCTCGAATATGAAAAGAAGATTCAGCCGCTTTTGAAAGCCAACGCCGACAAGATGGCCCAGCTGGAAAGCATGGTCGATTCCATCCCCGACGGCTTACAGCGCGAAGTCCTGCGCCTGCGGTACATGGACGCCGAAAGTGAGGACACCTGCCGGCCGAAAAAATGGAACGCCGTTGCCCTCACACTTTACGGCAGCGACGACCGAAAATACATCGAAGCTGTCCACCGCATCCACAAAAAAGCCATTTTGACCCTAGAAAGCACAGAAAATGTACCATAAATGAGTGTAAATGAGTATAAATGAGGTAGATTGCGCATACAAATCTGTGATACTATCACAATGCGAAAAGCGAAAGGGAGCTTCCGACACTCCCCAACGCCGGACGCAAAGAGAATAGCGCACTCATTCTTTTCTCTGCCCTACCACCTGACCGCAGCAGCGGCCGGGTGGTTCTTTTTTGCGCAGAAATCGGGATGGGCCAGCGCAAAAGGGCAAAATTCACCTGAAAGGAGGAAAGATCTGTGTACTACATCATTTGCAAACTGGACGTTCCCGGCTTCCACAACTGGCCGGACGCCCCGGCGGGCCTTGAATACCTGCGCAGCATCCACCGCCATGTGTTCAACATCACCGCCAGGATTCCCGTCACCCACGACAACCGCGATCTGGAAATCATCCAGACACAGAACCGCATCCACCATTTTCTGTCCGACCGTTTCGGCGACGAAAACGGCCACATGATGCTTGGCTCCATGTCCTGCGAAATGCTGGCGAAGCTGATCGCTAATACTTTCGGCTGCACCGAAGTCACCGTGCAGGAAGATGGGCAGGGAGGTGGCGTCTATGTTAGGGAGTAACGTCAAAGTTCATTTTGCCGGAAGCGATGGCAGCAAGGAAAACTTTTGCGCCCTCGTTGCAGCAGATACCCGCTACCGCCTGTACAGCTGCTATAACTACATCGTCAACAAGAAGCCCGACGATGATTTCAGGCTGCCGGAAGATGATATTATTCTGGAACAGCAAAAGCAGCAGAAACACGTCATTCAGGATTCGGGCCTGTTTACGCTGATGTTCGGTGCCAGCAAGGGCCAGCAGCAGACCATCTCGACCCTGACCGAATGGCAGGACAAGCTCATTGCCTTTGTCAAGCAGAACCACATCACCGCATCCTGCGTCGAAATCGACTGTCAGAAAGTCCTTGGCCCGGAAGAAGCGTGGTATTTCCGTCAGCGCATGAGAGATCTTCTGCCCGAAAACAAGCAGATCAACGTCTTTCATTTTGAGGACGGCTTGAAAGGCCTTGACCGCCTGATCGAATTTGCCGATTACATCGCCGTCAGCGTCCCGGAATGGCGCATTGTAAAGCCCGCAACCCACAAGCAGGATATACGCTACATCACCCACTACATCAAAAACAAGAAGCCGGAGATCGACATCCATTTGCTTGGCTGCACCGACTTCAAAATCATCCGCGAGAACAATTTCTGCACATCGGCCGATAGCACGAGCTGGCTGTCCGGCGTGAAGTACGGATATTTCAACGATGGTATCAAAAAAGAACACATCCGCAATTTTAAGCGCAGCCTGTACAACGAGCGCGAAGCACAGGTAAAGGCTATGATGCTGGCCCGTGGCATCGAGCCGACAGGCAAAAAGCTGGTATATACCACAAACGCCAGCCTTTGCGCGACCATCTGCAAAGACCTGTATGCCCGCACCTGCGGCCCGCAGGACTGAACCAAAAGGAGAAC
>CAVJGY010000229.1:0-2872 GCA_963648915.1 Acutalibacteraceae bacterium
GGCTCTTCGCGGAAAAAATATTTTCGACCCACGGGACGTCTCCTATGCCATCATCGAGACGAACGGCACGCTTTCGGTGGCAGTCCGCCCCGAAAAAGAGACGGCGACCTTGGCCGATTTGAAGCTTGCCGCTTCACGGACGCAGGCGACGATTCCCTTCGTCATCGACGGACAGGTTTTGGAGGATAATCTGCGTTGGTGCGGGAAAGACCGCGCGTGGCTGGAACGGACCGCACAGGCGAACACCCTGCTCGTCGAAGAAATTCTGCTTCTGGTCGGCAACGACACCGAGGACTATTTTCTGCTAAAAAAAGAGAACCGCCATCAAGACGGTTCTCTGTGAGGGAACGATATGCGAAGGATTTATTTTTGCGTTTCGATGGTCGCCGTTCTGCTGGCGGTGGCCTTTTACAGCAGCTTCCGGGTGCAAAAGTTCGCGGACGATATTTCGGACGACCTCGATACGGCGATGGAAGCCATCCGGGACGAAAACCTGACCGATGCACGGCAGGCTCTCGCCGAGGGTGCAGAGCTTTGCGACGAAATGCGGGAAGGGATGAATCATCTTATCCGCACGCAGGAATTCACCGAGCTGGAAGCCGCACTCCGCGCCGCCGACGGACACTTGGAATGGGAAGCACCCGAGGAAGCCTTCGGAGAGCTGCGCCGTGCTCAAGTGCAGGTCGAAACGCTGGAATGGATGGCGCGGCGAATTCTCTGAATCACTTCGTCCGGTCATCCATCAGCTTTTTCAGCTCGTTGAAGAAGCTTTCGACATCCGCAAAACGCTGATAGACCGAGGCGAAACGGACATAAGCTACCTCGTCGATCTTTTTCAATTCCTGCATCGTCAGTTCGCCGATCCGCACACTGGTGACCTCGCGGTCATAGGAACTCATGAGCGTCTGCTCGATGCTGCTGACGGCGTGCTCCAATGTTTCGTAGCTGACCGGACGCTTTGCGCAGGCGCGGAGCATCGCGTTGAGCAGCTTTTGCCGGTCGAACGGCTCGCGGGACTCGTCCTTTTTGATGACGATGAGCGGCACAGTCTCCACGACCTCATAAGTCGTGAAGCGCATGTGGCAGCGCAGGCATTCCCGACGGCGGCGGATGCGCTCACCGTCCTCGGTGGGGCGAGAGTCGATCACCTTGGACTCCTCATCCCCGCAATAGGGACATTTCATAGTTGTTCCTCCTGATTTCGGTTTGTGCCGGAATCTTGTTTTTGCCATCAGGCCTTTTTGCCCGATGCCTTCCGTCCATTCCAAGCGATCCATGCCGAGGTCGACACGAACAGCGAGGTGAACACACCGCTGAGCATACCCATCATCAGCGGGAATGCAAAGGTGAAGATGCTGTCCAGACCATACATCTTAGACACGATGCACATCACGCCCAGAGACATCACAGTCGTTACAGTCGTGATAAGGGTACGGCGGACAGACTGGTTGACCGAGGTGTTGACAAGCTCCTCGAAGGTAGCCTTCTTGCCCAGCAGGGTACGGTTCTCGCGGATACGGTCGTAGACAACGACGGTATCGTTGATGGAGTAGCCGAGGATCGTCAGCATTGCGGCGATGAAGTTGCCATCCAGCGGAGTACGCAGGACAACGAACGTGCCATAGACGATCATCAGGTCACAGACCAGAGCCAGAATTGCCATCAGGCCACCCGTCAGACCGCCGATGTTCTTAAAGCGGAGGGCGATGTAGATCAAAATCAGAATCAGCGCGAAAACGACTGCGACCAGACTCTTCTGGAGGAACTTCATGCCCATTGCGGGGCTGACGTTGCTCAGAGAAAGCTGTGCGAAATTGTTTTCGGGGTAGGTCTCGTTGAGGGAGTCAATGAGTGTCTCGACCTGCTCGGTGGTGACGGTCTCCGTGCCGGGCATCGAAATTTTGAGGGTCTGCTCCCCTGTTGCGACGTTCTCGCCCGTCTGAAGAGTCAGGTCACTGCTTTCCAGCGCAGTCGATGCCGTTTTCTGGACGGCAGACTGGTCGAAGCTGTCCTCATAACTCAGGGTGATCATTGCACCGCCTGTAAACTCGGTGTCCAGCTTGACGCCGAACAGGAACGAACAGCACAGAACGATGACGAGCAGGCAGATTTCAATGGTCAGGTAACGCTTGCGCAGAGACATGAGATCGATGATGCCAATGCGCTTCTTCTCCTTGCCGGGAACATCCGCGCCGTAGAGCACCGGATTGCGCAGAGCGGGAATGGCCGCTGCACCGCGGATCATGACACGGGTCGCAAAGATGCCGAACACGAAGTTGAGCAGAACGCCCGTCAGCAGCGTATAGCCGAAGGCATAGATGGTGCCTGCGGTGGACGGGCCAAAGGCGAAGAACACGAAATGCAGAGCCTTTGCGAAGAAGCCGTCCGACGGGCCGAACGCGCCCATCAGGACAATGGCAACGATAACGATGGTAACATTGCCGTCAATGATGGGGGTCAGGCCGCGGGCAAAGCCGCTCTTGAGCGCACCATCCAGCGATTTTCCACTGCGCAGTTCTTCCTTGATGCGCTCGGCGGTAATGACATTTGCGTCAACGCCCATACCGATGGCGAGGATGATACCTGCGATGCCGGGCAGAGTCAGGGTGAAGCTTTCAAAGACCGGGAAGTAACCCGAGACAAAAGCCAGCGTTGCGGCCACCTGACCCGCCAGTGCGATACAGGCAAGGAAGCCGGGCAGACGGTACAGGAAGGTCATCAGAACCACGATGAGGGCGAATGCGATGACGCCCGCCAGCACCATCGCGCTCAGGCTATTCTCGCCGAGGCTGGGGCTGATGGTGGAATAGCTGTCCACCGTCAGTGCGAACGGCAGAGAGCCAGAGTTGATCTGGCGTGCCATCTTGACGAC
>CAVJGY010000230.1:0-2856 GCA_963648915.1 Acutalibacteraceae bacterium
CACTTTTCAGCATGTCCCGGCTCAGCTTCGAGCCGGCCTCCTGCAAAGCGGCGATGGCCGAGGCTGCCGTCACACCGCCTGCTGTGCCGCCCTGCGTCATGTCGCGGTTTCCGCTGATCTCCTTCAGCTCTTCGATCCGGCTGTTCCGGTAGCTCAGACTGTTCCCCTGCAGGCCGACCGTCTGCATCGGGCGGAAACTGTCGTCGTTCAGCCGTCCTGCCACATGCACGATGTCCCGCGAGAAATCCGCCAGTTCCTCTTCGTTCACACCTGCCGTGTCGCTCAGGACATACCGTTGCTTCGAGGACAGCAGGACGTTCTCATCCATCGCATGGTTCATCCGGTCGATAGCGGTCTGGCACTCTTTCATGACGTCGATGTAGCCAAATCCCGCCGGGCTGTCCTCCTCCACGAAAAGCGGGTCAAAGACAAAGGGGTACTTTCCGTGGTCGTAGAAGCCCCGCTCGGCCAGCATCGGGTCGTTTTCGCTGGCGTAGAGGACGACGCCGTTGCAGAATTTGCAGTAGTGCAGGACGTTTCGGCCACTCGGCGAACGCTTTTTGTAGTACCAGTCCACCACCACGCTCTTGGTGCTGGTGTCCAGTCCGCCGTCGTGGATGTAGCGCGGCACGTCCAGCACGCTGGTGCTGTGCCCTTCCAGCTGCGGCCAGCGGGCCTCCAACTGCTTGGTGTCCTCCAAGCTCAGCGAGAAGAAGTTCGGCGAGGACTGGATGTCGTCCACGCCCGGCTCCCAGTAGAGCATCAGAAGGTTCATCGGGCGGATCGAGATTTCGCCCACACCGCCCCGCTGCTCCGGGTCCCAGAAAATGCCCTTGACGCCTGTGCCCTGCTTGAGCTTCCGCCACCAAGTGTCACTGTACACCTGCTCATAGTCGGCCTGTTCCAACACCACCGGAAGGACGCTGGACAGTGCCCGTGCGGTCTCTTCGTCGTCTGCCGACCGGGGCAGGACGTTCGGCGCGGGATAATTGTCCATCGCGTCGGCGTGTTTGTTGGCGATGGAGTTGAACAGCCAGCCGCTCGAGCTCTGCGGCTTTCCCGCCATCATGGGATTCTTGTAGTTCTTCCAGTGCCCCATCCGAAACCACAGCTCGTTGTCCACCAACCGCTCATCCAGCGCGGCCTTGCCTGCTTTGTACCGCTGCAAAATCTGTGCCGCCTGCGCCACCTCTTCCGCCCCGATGGGGAGTTTTGTTTCTGTCATTGCTTCTCCTTTCAAATCCTGTAAAACTTCGCCTTCCTGTGCATTTCCAGCGGGTCATTCTGCACCGGAGCGGCCACCGACCGTGCGGGCGGCGAAAGCGGATGCTCCATCAGCACATAACGGCATTCGTCGTAGATATGGTCTTCCTGCCGGGTGTCGATGTCCTCCACATTGCTCTCGTCGTAGACCAGATTCGGGATCGTCCGGATGAAATGCTTGCAGGTGTTGAACACCTGTAACATTGGCCTGCCCTCGGCGTCGAACGCCAGCCGATAGTGGAACTGCATCTTTCCGGCCAACCGGGTGTGGTCGCCCGGCGACCAGTGCAGGAAACTCGGCGCACGCTCCATCATGGCCGCGATGCTCTCTCCCCGGCTCTCGTCGAAGATGGCCGGGTCTGCGATGCCCTGAATGACTCGTCCGCGCAGGAGCGGGTCATTCTGTTCGGCCTCCCGGATCCGCCGCGCCTGCTCCACCGGGTCGATTTTTAAACCCTCGTTGGGGCGTCCGGTGCAGCCGTACAGCTCCTTGATGCGGTAGAGCCGCCCCTCCTCGTCCGCCGCATACCATCCCACCGAAAACGGCTTCGAGAATCCGAAATCGAACCCCCGGTAAATTTTCCAGTGCTTGGGGATGGCAAACGGTGCGATGACGTGTGTCCATCGCTGGTCTTGGTAATGGTTCGGGTCGTTCCGCCACTCGGTGAACACCTGCCCCGAAAAGCTGTCCCAGCTGCCATAGAGCAACGCCTGCTTTTCGGCCTCGGGCATCGCCGCCAGACTCGCGAGGTAGCCCGGGTCATTTTCCAGCAAGGCCGCATTGTCGAACACCGTCGACGGGATGAACACCCGCGCCCTCTGGAAGGTCTTGGTCGAGCCGTCCGGCATCCGCACCGGGTACTCCTCGACGATGGGCGTGCCCGGCGGAGCAGGCGTGATGAACCGCGCCTTGACCCAGCCGTGGCCGACGCCGCCGGGGTTGGTCGTGGCCCGCAGATAGACCCGCGTGCCCGGCCCGGTGGGACGATTCCGGCTCATCATGTAGCTGTATTCCTCCCACTCGAAGTGGGTCAACTCGTCGAACCCGATGAAGTCAAAGGCCTTGCCCTGATAGTTCGTCCGGTCTTGGACGTGCTGCATCGAGCCGAAGTAGATTTTCGCCCCGCTGGGGAAGAGCCAGACATGACTGCTGGCGTTGTACTGTGCCTCCGGGAAGGCCCGGCGGTAGTACCGCTGGCTTTTGTCCACAAGGTCGCTCAGCTGTGGGAAGGTCTTGCGAAGGATGAGTGCCCGGTAATGCGGGATGTGCACCTGCCGCAACGCCTCGCTGATCAGCGCGTCGCTTTTGCCGCCGCCTGCCGCACCACCGTACAAAGCTTCCGGCTCTGGCCGACGCATGAATTCCATCTGTCTGGGCTGCGGCCTCCAGACCACCGGCACACGATTCTGCATTTCCTCGCTCATCCTTCCTCCACCGGAGGCAGCAGCACCACGCCGCTGGCGTTCTCTTCCGTCTCCGTTCCCTGTTCGTTCAAGCTCTTGGTGACCGCCGCCAGATCTTTGAGCACCGCCGTCGCCTCCTTGAGTCCCTTCATCGTCCCGGCATCCGTCCCTTCTTTGCGGGCAGCCCTC
>CAVJGY010000231.1:0-2834 GCA_963648915.1 Acutalibacteraceae bacterium
CCCCGAAGCCCAACGGCTACCAGAGCCTGCATACCACCGTCATCGGTCACGAGGGTATCCCCTTTGAGGTGCAAATTCGCACCCGGAAGATGGATGAACAGGCGGAGTACGGCGTCGCCGCACACTGGAAATATAAAGAAGGTCTGGACGGCCACGACAAGCTGGACGAACGTCTGGCGTGGGTCAGCCAGCTCCTTGAAAACCAGCGTGTCAGCGAGGATTCCGGAAATCTGCTCCATGACCTCAAGAGCGACCTGCTCCCCGAGGAGGTCTTTGCCTTCACCCCGAAGGGTGACGTTATCAACCTGCCGGCCGGTGCGACCTGCATCGACTTTGCCTATGCCATCCACTCTGCCGTCGGCAACCGGATGGTGGGCTGCAAGGTCAACAACCGGATGGTCCCCATCGACCATATCGTCTCGACGGGTGAGATCATTGAGGTCATTCTTGGCTCGGCGGACAAAGGCCCGAGCCGCGACTGGCTGAAAATCGTTCGCACCAGCGAAGCAAAGAGCAAGATTCGCAACTGGTTCAAGAAGATGCGCCGTGAAGAGAACATCCAGCAGGGTCGTGACGCCCTTGCAAAGGAGCTGCGCCGTGAGATGATCTTCATCCCGGACGACCAGCTGGATGAATTCGTGAACAGCTGCAGCCGCCGGATGCGCCAGAACAACGCCGAGGAGCTGTATGCGGCCATCGGCTACGGCGGCATGACCATCGCGAACTGCCTGCCCAAGCTGAAAGAAGAGTACCAGAAGCTCAAGGCGGCCGAAGAGAAGAACGTCGACGACCTGCCGAAGGTCGACCTGAGCAAGGTCCATGCAACCGACGGCGTGGTGGTCGAGGGCTTCGACAACACCCCCATCAAGTTCGCAAAGTGCTGCTCGCCCCTGCCCGGCGACCCCATCGTGGGCTTCATCACCCGCGGTTTCGGTGTGTCCATCCACAAGCAGAGCTGCACCAATGCAATTTCCAGCATGAAAGACCCCACCAACGCCCCCCGCTGGGTCAAGGCGTACTGGGCGGACAGCGTGAAGGACAGCTACAAGGCGGGTTTGGAGATTATCGCCCTCAACCGGAACGAGCTGTTACAGGATGTGCTGGCTGCGCTGTCGGACATCCGCGTGCCGATTTACGCGCTGAATGCCCGTCAGGTCGAGAACAACTGCGCCGTCGTCAGCCTGACGATCGGCATCAACAATACCGAGCATCTGAACCGGGTCGTCGCCCGCCTGTCCAAGGTCAAGGATGTCCTGAAAGTAACAAGGAGTTAAGCTATGCGAGCAGTCATTCAGGCCGTATCCTCGGCCAGCGTCCGGGTCAACGGCGGTGAGCCGCGTCCCATCGGCCCGGGTCTTGTGATTTTGCTGGGCGTCAAGGACACCGATACACTGGACATCGTGCCCAAGCTGGCCGAGAAGTGTGCAGGTCTGCGCATTTTCCCGGACGAAGAGGGCAAGCTGAACCTCAGTGCAAAAGATCTAGGCTACTCGGCTCTGGTCGTGTCCCAGTTCACCCTTTATGGCAACACCCGGAAGGGTTTCCGCCCCAGCTTCATCAAGGCGGCCAAACCGCCGCTCTCGGTGGACGCCTATGAGCTGTTCCTTGCCGAGATGAACAAGCAGGGCTTGAAGGACGTCCAGCACGGCGAGTTCGGTGCAGACATGCAGGTGGCACTCGTCAACGAAGGCCCGTGCACCATCGTCATCGACACCGACGAGTGGAAACAGAAGGATTAAAGGAGAGATTCCCATGCAGGCATTTCATCTTCTCGGCCCTGCGCCGTTTTACACCAACAGCTTCCTGCTCATCACCGACGCAGGCCATGCGGTCGTCATTGACCCGGCGGCGGAGGTACAGGACTACGATAAAATTCTGAAAGAGCACAACGCCACCCTCACCACCATCCTCTGCACCCACGGTCACTACGACCATGTGGGCAGTGCGGGCGTGCTGAGCCGGGAGTGGAGCGCGAAGCTCTACTGCGAGCCTGCCGACTGCAAGGGTGTCCAGCTGTTCCCGCTCAAGTCGTCCGACAGCGGCTATGCCGAGGGCGAGGTCATCACGGTCGACGAGCTGAGCTTCAAGGTCTGGCACACGCCCGGGCACACCGAGGGCGGCGTCATCCTGCTCTGCGGCGAGGAGTATCTCTTCGTCGGCGATACGGTCTTTCAGGGCAGCATCGGCCGCACCGACCTCGAGGGCGGCGACAGCCGGGTGATGGACGAGAGCCTGCGCAAAATTGCGGCTCTGCCCATCCCGCGCGGCGTCCAGCTTTTGCCCGGCCACGGCGATTTCTCGACCCTCGGCGAGGAGCTGGACAACAATTTTTATATCCGTCACGCGCTGAAAAACGAATAAGAAAAAGGGAATACTGATGAAGATTTATATCACCGGCCTGCCGTCCGGCTATGAGGTCGAGCACCTTGTCCGGCTGTTCTACCCGATGGCACCGCTGACTCTGACCCCTCCCGAGGAGGGCGAGGACTGCGTATGGGCCGAAAAAAAGCCGGATGGCCTTTGGGCGATGGTGCGGCAGAACGGTCAGTCCAAGACCGCCGAAGCACCCCTGCCGAAGCCCGTTGAGGAGGGCGGTGAAACGCCGGAATTCTCGCTGGCAAGCCTGACCTACGACCTTCTGCGGAACTGGACGGGAATCCGTCCGCCGTGGGGAAAAATGACGGGCGTGCGTCCTGTCCGCCTCATCCACGATAAGCGTGCGGCGGGCTGGACGGAGGAGCAGATCGACCAGTTCTTCTTGGGTCGGTTCGACTGCTCGGAGCAAAAATACACGATGGCAAAGGAGATCGCTGACCTCCAAGAGCCGATCCTGA
>CAVJGY010000232.1:0-2827 GCA_963648915.1 Acutalibacteraceae bacterium
CTCCTGTGATGAGGAAGATTGGATTATTTGCCATCAGAAGGTGCAGTTTTCCCGCTGGCTTCGTCCGGCTGACTGAGATCTGCGTCACTTCGGCAGAAAGTCCATGCGCGGTCAGCGCAGCAATGGCCGCACTCAGCGTTTCCAACGCAATGGCTGAAATGCAGATACGGGCATTGGGATTCTTTCCCAGCACAGCGTCCACGACCTGCGCCATGCCGCCCTTTGTTCCGCCGATGAACACAGCATCCGGCGCGGGCAGATTTTCCAACGCCTGCGGTGCTTTCCCCTCTTTCAAAATCAGATTGTACACCGCAAATTTTTCTCGATTTTTCCGTATCAGCTCGCAGGCGTCCGGTTCACATTCGACCGCATAGACCCTTCCCCGAGGGGCGGCGAGAGCCATTTCCACACTGACGCTTCCCGTTCCCGCACCCACATCCCAGAGGACATCCTGCGGCTGAATCGCCAGCTTTGCAAGAGCAGCCGCGCGGACCTCCTGCTTCGTCATCGGCACATCCCCGCGAATAAATTCGCCATCCGGGAATCCCGGCGTGCGGCGTGGTGCAGACGGCACGGCTTCCACCAGCAGAACACTCAAGGATGCAAATTCTCGCTCTGCAATCTGTGAGATTGTCCCTTTTACAAGATTTTGCTTCGCTGTACCGAGATTTTCTCCCACAATGGCCTGCGTTTCTCCCAAGCCGACCTCTGCAAGCTTTTTGCAGAGGGTCGCGGGCGTTTCCGTGCCGCCCGTCAGGAAAAAGACAGGCCTTCCCTCGTTGCACTCTGCGACCGGGTCGCATGAACAGCCATGCGCCGAGACGAGCTTCCAATCCTGCCACGGACGTTCCAGTGCCGCCGAAAGCAGCTGAACACTGGATATTCCGGGCAGGACTTTTGTTGCAATCTTCTTTTCCTGAAGCAGCTTCAGCAGACCCGCCGCACCCGAGTAGAAGCCTGTGTCTCCACTATACAGAACCACCGGATTCTGCGCATCGGTTTCCTCGATGCAGTGAATGATTTCATCCGGCTTATAGAGAGCCTTTCGGTTCGGAGTACAGCCATCGGGCAGGTTTTCCAGCAGGCGTTTAGCTCCCAGAATCAAATCTGCCGACTGCAACGCCGCCAAACCTTGAACGGTCAGCATTTCCGGCGTACCTGCGCCCATTCCAACCAAAGTTACCATTTCAGCATCTCCTTGCACTCGGTCAGGATCTCCTCCGCGCTTTCCCCCTGCTCTACCGGGCGGCGGATGACGACCAGCTTCACACCGCAATCCTGCGCCGCCTGCACCTTTTCTGCAAAACCGCCCGCCGCACCGCCATCCTTCGTCACGAGGAAGCGGATATCAAATTGGTGCAGCAATGCAACATTCAGCTCATAGGAAAACGGCCCTTGCATCGCAATAATGTTTTTGTGCGGAACATTGATTTTTTCGCAGGCCGTGATTCCCTCTATGGTCGGGAGAAGCCGCGGAAACAGCCGAATCGGGTCGATACCCGCAAACACAGAAAGTTCTTTCGCACCCGTTGTCAGCAGAATATTTCCGCTTGTATGCGCAAGAAATCCAGCCGCCTTTGCCGCCGTTTCTACTTCTATGCTCTCTGCCGGAAGCGAGCTGGCCGGACGAAGCAGGCGGCGATAGCCAACCTTTGCCACCTCACAGGCCGCACGGATATTCCGGGTCGCATCCACTGCATAAGGGTGCGTCGCATCCACACACAGCGTTGCATCCTGCAACAAATCCACCATCTCTTCCGAGGTCATCCGTCCGCAGTGAACCTTGACACCAGGCATTTCGCCCTGTTCCTCTGCGCCCAGCGGAGTCGCCACGCTGACGACAACCTCCGCACCAAGTTCGGCCAGCTGCTTTGAGAGGACTCGCCCCTCTGTCGTACCGCCAAACACGACCACTTTCATCCGTGATACCCCCTCGGCGTCACCATTTTTCCATACAGTGCTTTTGTTGCATCGTTGCCAATGTAGACCGTCGTGAACATATCCACCGTTGTGGTTTCCAGCTCGGCCAAGGTCAGCACCCGGTGGGTCTGTCCCTCGCGGCCAATATTCCGTACCAAACCACAAACGGTCGACGGATTTTTGCCGTTATCCAGCAAGATTTTCACCGCTCGCGCCAGATAATCCGGCCTGCCTTTTGAGGAAGGATTATACAGTGCTACGCAAAAATCTCCCATTGCCGCACACGCCAGCCGCTTTTCAATGACCGACCACGGCGTGAGGCGGTCGGACAGCGAAATTACACAGAAATCGTGCGCCAACGGTGCGCCCAACACCGCACCGCCGCTCAGTGCCGCTGTCAAACCGGGAACGACCTCAATTGCGACATCCGGATATCCCTCCGCCAGCTCCAAAAGCGGGCTTGCCATGCCGTAAACTCCCGCATCGCCCGAGCAAACAAGCGCGACAGAGCGTCCTTTTTGCGCCGTTTCCAACGCCCAGCGGCAGCGGTCGATCTCCTTCGTCATTCCGGTAGTATAACACTCTTTTTCCGGGTAAAATGGGCGGACAAGCTCCAAATAGACCGTGTAGCCGCACAACACCTCGGCGGCATTCAAGGCACTCTGCGCCTGCGCGGTCAAAAACTGCGGGTCGCCCGGGCCAAGGCCCACGACATAAACGATTTTATTTGATAATTCAGCCATTTTTCCATCTCCAATCCGGCAGAAACGGTTTCTGTGCCAACGCAAAGGTCACGCCGTTCGACGCATATTTCCGAATCCTCAGCGTTCCGCCAGAAGCCAGCGCTGCCGCTCGCTCACATACATTATCAACGCCCGTAACACTTTGAACAAAGGCCGACGGGGTA
>CAVJGY010000233.1:0-1554 GCA_963648915.1 Acutalibacteraceae bacterium
GCCAGCAACATTCCGCATTTTCGTGTAAAGGAACAGGTTTTTGAACGCATGGCTCTCGTCAACAAACAACCTGTCTACGCCCAATTGTTCAAACGTGACAACATCGTCCTTGCGCTCGGCAGCTCGCAGCTTTTCCAATTTCAGCTCAAGGTTTTTTCGTGTTTTTTCCATCTGTTTGATGGAAAAGCCGTCACCGCTGGAATCACTCATCTCTTCGAGTGCTGCTTGGATGCTGTCGATTTGTTCTTGGATAATGCGTTCCTGCCGCTCTGCGGACAGCGGAATCTTTTCAAACTGCGAATGGCCGATGATAACGGCATCATAATCGCCCGTAGAGATTCGGGCGCAGAACTTTTTGCGGTTTGCAGGGGAAAAGTCTTTTTTGCTGGTGACAAGAAGTTTCGCATTGGGATAAAGGCTCAAAAATTCGGATGCCCATTGCTCTGTCAGATGGTTCGGAACGACAAAAAGACTTTTCTGGCACAATCCCAGCCGTTTGGCTTCCATCGCAGAAGCGGCCATCTCGAAGGTTTTTCCTGCTCCTACTTCGTGAGCAAGCAGCGTGTTACCGCCATAAAGCACATGGGCGATGGCATTGCGCTGATGTTCTCGCAGGGTGATTTCCGGGTTCATGCCGACAAAGTGGATGTGTGAACCATCGTATTCGCGCGGACGGGTGCTGTTGAACAGTTCGTTGTACTGCTTTACCAGCATATTGCGCCGCTGAGGGTCTTTCCAAATCCATTCGCCAAAGGCATCCTTGATGGTCTGCTGTTTCTGCTGGGCGAGCATCGTTTCTTTCTGATTAAGGATACGATGCTCTTGACCGTCGATTACGAGATTGTCATAGACGCGCACGTCTTTCAGATTAAGGGTATCTTCCAGAATCTTATAAGCGTTGACACGGTGCGTTCCGTAGGTCTCATTGGCGGTAATGTCACCAGAGCCAGTGCGTCCTTTTCCATCAATGCGCCATTCGGCGGTAAGTGAAGAATATCGGACGGTTATCAAGTTGTTCAGCTTGACTTTCGGCGGCGGTTTGAAGGTGTCCAGCATAAACTTCTGGATAACACTGGGGTCGAGCCATGTTGCGCCCAGCCGCACGTCAATTTCAGACGCTTCAAGGTCTTTTGGCTGTGCCTTTTCCAGCGCGGCCACATTGACTGCAAACTCCGGGTCTGTTTCGGCGGCAAGCTGTGCCACGCGCAGCTTTGCACGGACATTGCCGGACAGGTATTCGTCTGCCATCTGCCAGCCTGCTGTGGGGTCGCCTGCGTCGGCATTGGGGTCTTTGAAAATCACGCCGGACAGTTCGGTGGTAATGCGCTTGTAGTCACCGGGAGTGCCGACCAGTTCGGCCATATAGGATAAATCAACCTTGCCATGTTCACCAATGGACACCGCCAGAGCTTCGCTGGGCGTATCCACGCTGGTGATGGTGCGTTCCGGGCGAATCGTCCGTTTGGTGAACATTGCGGCCTTGCTTTTAAGCTGTTTATTCTCGTCCAGATTTTCAAGGGAGCAGAGCAGATAATAGGAAGAATCATCCTCGAA
>CAVJGY010000233.1:1564-2796 GCA_963648915.1 Acutalibacteraceae bacterium
GCTTCCGGGAAAAGGCATCGTAGGCCGTGTTCAGCCGCTCCTGCGTGGCCTTGATTTCCTCATCCGGGAAATCGTCTAGCTGTTGCCGAATCAGCTCATGAACGATCTGCCGCAGCTCTACCATCCCTTTGACGCGCTCCTTGGCTGTGTCGGATAAATCCATCTGGGTCATAATGGAGTTTTCACGGTAGTAGATTTCGCCGTCCACCGCCGTATAGCTGAAATTTTTCACATCCGGGTCAGCAGGCAGGGTCTTGCGCTGCATTTCTGCATCCGCAATATCTGGTGTTCCAACCACGGCTTCGGTGTATTGTCCCTCAATATGCTGTATCGCTTCGGCGAGCTGGTCGGCCAGCACAGCCCCTTCAATGGGTGCAACGGTCAGGCTATGGCCGTATTGGGTGCTTTCGGTTGTCAGCTCACCCAGCACCATTTCGGGGTGGTCTACAAAATACTGATTGATGGCAAAACCCTCTTCGGTTTTGCCCAGCCGCACCCATTCCGGTTCGCGGTCGATAGGGCGGTCACGCTTCTGCAAAAAGAGAATATCCGAAACGACATTCGTGCCTGCATTTTTCTTAAACGCATCGTTGGGCAGACGGATAGCTCCTAATAAATCGGCGCGTTCTGCGATATATCTGCGAGCTTTGCTTTCCTTGCTGTCCAGCGTATATCGGCTGGTGATAAAAGCAACGATGCCGCCCGGACGCACTTGGCCGATGGCCTTAGCGAAAAAATAATTGTGGATGGTAAAGTTCAACTTGTTGTACGCCCGGTCATTTACGCCATAGTCACCAAAAGGCACATTGCCAATCGCCAGATCGAAAAAGTCGCGCCTATCGGTGGTCTGAAATCCGGCCACCGTAATATTGGCCTTGGGGTAGAGCTTTTGGGCAATACGGCCTGTGATGCTGTCCAGCTCCACACCGTATAGGCGGCTGTCCTGCATGGTGTCTGGCAGTAACCCAAAGAAATTACCCACGCCCATACTCGGCTCTAGGATGTTGCCGTTGCGGAAACCCATTTTCTCGATTGCATCATAGATGGCACGGATAACGGTGGGGCTGGTGTAGTGGGCGTTCAGGGTGCTGGCACGGGCTGCTTCGTATTCCTTCTTTGAAAGCAGTTCCTTCAGTTCAGTGTGTTCTTTTGCCCAGCTGCTTTTATCCTCGTCGAAAACATCTGCCAGACCACCCCAGCCGACATACTGCGAAAGCACTTCCTGTTCCTCG
>CAVJGY010000234.1:0-2780 GCA_963648915.1 Acutalibacteraceae bacterium
GGTAGGTCTTTTTGACATCCCGGTTCTTGATGGCCTCGAGGAAGAGCTGCTCGGCCTCGGGGGTCTTGGCGATGAGGACAAGGCCGCTGGTGCCGGTGTCCAGACGGTGACAGAGGGCGGGGGTGTACAGGCTGTTCTCGCTGTACTCGCCCTGCTGGTTGAGATAGAGCAGCGCACGGTTCAGCAGGGTGTCGTCGTCCGGGCCGTCCACCGCAAGTCCGGCGGGCTTGTTGACGACCAAGATCTGCGGGCAGTCGTAGACGACCTGCGCCGGGCCGCGGGCGTTCTTCCAAGCCGGGCCGTCGACATGCTTTCCGGCGTCCAGAACATCGTCCAGAATGAACAGCTTGATCTCATCGCCCGCCATAACGCGGGTCGAAAGCGGCTGCTTCTTGCCGTTCAGCTTGATTTTGTTTTCCCGCAGGGCCTTGTTCAGCCGGCCGGGGTTCAGCGCAGGATACTGCTGCATCAGATAGTTGTCCAGCCGGGTCGGGGCGAGACATTTGACTTTTAGGATCTTCACGGAAAATTCCTCTCTTATTTAAAATGAAAAACGGTCTTGAATCGTTTTTATTGTAGCGGATACGAGGGAGAACGTCAAGAAGCGCAAGCCCCGCTCGATGCAGTTTTTTGTGGAAATCAGTTGACAAATGCCGCCGTCATGCTATAATTTGATTATACGCGGTGGAGTTTTGGTTCTGCTGCGCCCGAATGAAATTATGGCATAAGGCAATGATGGGGCTAGGAATATTGCGCTGCTGTCCAGAGAGAACGTCCGCAGGCTGCAAGGCGTTTCGGCAAGGAGATATTTCGCGCCACCCCGGAGCTTCCGGCGAAAAAAGTCGGACGCTGTGCGGCGTTAACGCACGCAAAGCGGCAGAGGAGGTGTCTCTTCTGCAATTTGGGTGGTACCACGGAGCTTTTCAGAACAGCCTTCGTCCCTTCATCGGGAGGAGGGCTGTTTTTATTTTTTGTCAGCCTGCCATAGAAAAAACTGCGTCCGGAGGAGGACGCACGATACACGAGGAGAGTAAGAGTTATGCAATGGACCGGTTTGAATGAACTGCGCGACAAGTACCTCACCTTCTTTGAGGGCAAAGGTCATCTGCGCCTGGACAGCTTCCCGCTCGTCCCGAAAAACGACCCGAGCCTGCTGCTGATCAACAGCGGCATGGCACCTATGAAAAAGTGGTTCCTGGCTCAGGAAGAGCCGCCCCGTCACCGTGTGACGACCTGCCAGAAGTGCATCCGCACCCCGGATATCGAGCGCGTCGGCATCACCGCACGTCACGGCACCTTCTTCGAGATGCTGGGCAACTTCTCCTTCCAAGATTACTTTAAGGAAGAGGTCATTCCTTGGGCTTGGGAGTTCCTGACCAGCGACGAGTGGATGGCCATCCCGAAGGACAAGCTGTATATCTCGGTTTACGAAGAGGACGACGAGGCATACGATATCTGGACGCAGAAGGTCGGCATCACCCCCGACCACATGGTGCGTCTGGGCAAAGAGGACAACTTCTGGGAACACGGCTCTGGTCCGTGCGGCCCGTGCTCTGAGATCTACTTTGACCGCGGCCCGGAGTACGGCTGCGGCAAGCCGACCTGCGGCGTAGGCTGTGACTGCGACCGCTATATGGAGATCTGGAATCTGGTCTTCAGCCAGTTCGACGCCGACGGCAAGGGCCACTACGAGCGTCTGGCACGTCCCAACATCGATACCGGTATGGGTCTGGAGCGTTTGGCCTGCGTCATGCAGGGCGTCGGCAACCTGTTCGAGGTCGACACCGTCCAGAGCGTTCTGCACCATGTCGAGCACCTGTCCGGCAAGACCTACAAGCAGGACGACAAGACCGATATCTCGATCCGCGTCATCACCGACCACATCCGCAGCTGTACCTTCATGGTGTCCGACGGCATCCTGCCCTCCAACGAGGGCCGCGGCTATGTCCTGCGCCGTCTGCTCCGCCGTGCTGCCCGTCATGGCCGGATGCTGGGCATCAACCGCCCGTTCCTCGTGGAGCTGGTCGAGACGGTCATCCAGTCCAGCGAGTCCGCATACCCCGAACTGCGTGAGCACGATGCTTATATCAAGAAGGTCATCGGCACAGAGGAGGCAAACTTCGCTCGTACCATCGACGCTGGCATGAACATCCTGTCCAACATGATCGACGGCCTCGAGAAGGCACATCAGCACCTCCTGAAGGGTCTGGACGTCTTCAAGCTGAACGACACCTTCGGCTTCCCCCTCGACCTGACGAAGGAGATCGCTGCCGAGCAGGGCATCGAGATCGACGAGGACGGCTTCCATGCGGAAATGAAGAAGCAGAAGGAGCGCGCCCGTGCCGAGCGTCTGAAGAAGAACATCTCCGGCTGGAGCGAGGACCTGTTCGGCGGTCTGGATGCTGAGCCGACCACCTTTGTCGGCTACGATACCCTGAACACCGAGGGCGTTGTCGTTGCCCTGAGTGACGAGGAGACCCTGACCGACGCTATCTCCACCGACGATCAGGCCAAGGAAGGCGTTCTCGTCGTTCTGGACAAGACCCCGTTCTACGCTGAGATGGGCGGTCAGGCTGCCGATCATGGCGTCATTACGGGTGCAGAGTGCTCTCTGCGCGTTCTGGACGTCAAGAAGACCCCGAAGGGCTACTACGTCCACACCTGCGTGCTGGAAAGCGGCATTGTCAAGGTCGGCGACCACCTGACGGCAAAGGTCAACAAGGAATACCGCATGGCAATTGCCCGCAACCACACCGCGACCCACCTGCTGCAGGCTGCTC
>CAVJGY010000235.1:0-2760 GCA_963648915.1 Acutalibacteraceae bacterium
CGTCCTGTTCACTGCCGCAGAGGACGTTGTTCTGCACAGTGTCCGCGCTCAGCTCCGGGTCATGTCCCAGATAGCCGACCGTCGCAGAGATCTGTCTCGGGGTCAGGGCGGAGAATTCTTTTCCGCCGAAGGAGGCCGAACCTTCATAGGGAGCTTCACAAAGGAACACCCGGCCAAGAGTCGATTTGCCGCAGGCGACCGGGCCGGTCACACCAATGATGTCGCCGGGATGGGCGGTCAGGGTCAGGCCGGAGAAGATCGGCGTATCTCCGTAGGAGAAGGACAGGTCTTCCAGCTTCACGTCCTCCGCCGCCGGGATACGCAGCTCGTCCAGCTGCTCCGGAGATTTCATGAGCGGCTTGATGCGCTTCCAAGAAACTTCTGCTTTCTGCACCGAGTTGAAGAGCTTCGCAACCTTGGACGACTTCACCACCAGCTTGGTGAAGCAGGACAGGAAGGTCGTGAACGCCGCGATATCCCACGCGCTCCAGCCCGTTCCCAGAACATTCTTTGCGCCGAACCACAGGATGAAGAGCACGCCCGCCTCCGATGCCGCCAGATAGAGCGGCGGGAGGGCTGACTGCCACACATTGCTTCGCACGGCGGTCTTTTCGTAGACGTTCAGCGCGTCCTCATACCGCTCCACACGGGCATCCTCACAGCCATAAATGCGGTAGGTCACGGCATTCTGTGCGCGGTCCAGCGTGGCCGCACTCAACGCACCTGCGGCTTTTTTGTAGGCCGCACCTGCACGCTGAACGGGCTTCTTCATCCACGCCGCGCAGACATAGGAAACCGGGGTAAAGAGCAGGCTGAGCAGTGCCAGCCGCCAGTCGTACACCAAAAGCATGACGGCATAGCCGACCAGTGCCACGCCCGTGTCAAAGACCTCGGTGGTGAATTTTCGCATTCCTTCGACACAATCGTCCACGTCGGAGATGGCCTTGGTCATCAGCTCGCCTGCGCCCTCTTTTTCCAGAGCGGCGCGGCTCTGACGCACCAGATTGGCGTACAGGATGCCTTTCATCCGGCGGTTGATGTTGTTCGCAAAACGGCGGACATAGAAGCGTTTGATGAACCGTGCCGCCTGCACCAGCAGGGTGACGAGGATGTAGGCCAGCACCAGCATCGCCATCTTTGCGGCCGTTTCGTTCCCGCCGAGGATATCGGCAAGGCACTGCGCCAGACGGCCCTCGAACCACGGTGTCGCCAGCAGGCCGATGTTATAGACCAAGCCGGAAATCGTCACGAAGGCCAGCGGCAGCCACTCGACCCGAAAATACGAGCCGATGCGGTCCGGACGAAATGTTTTCTCATTTTTCATGGGTCGTTTCACCTCCTGCGGTTTTTCGGAAGTGCGGGAATCCAGCACGGCTCTCGGTCTTGGATGCCGTGTACAGTTTGTTCAGGGATGCTGCAAACGCGGCGGCTTCCTCCTCGGTCAGAACGCTCGTCAGGTACTCGTAAAACGAAGCTTCGACCTCCGCCTTGGAGGATTTCAGATGTTCCGCCTTCTCTGTGGGAAACAGCAGTTGGCTTCTCCGGTCGTTCGGGGCGTTCTGACGGACAAGGTAGCCCTTCGCTTCCAGATTTTTCGTCCGCCGGGCAATGGCGGCCTTGTCTGCGTGCAGAAGCTCCGCAAGCGTCGCCTGCGTGCAGCCGGGATGGTGGCGCAGGGTGTGGATCAGGTCGATCTCCGCTGTGCCGACCCCCTCCTCCCGCATCGTGAGCAGAACCAATTTCTCCGCCTCGCGTGCGATCTTTGTGATTTTTCGTTCTGTAATATCCATAGACGCCTCCGGATCAGCTTTTTTGTTGTACATACATCGTTGTAGGTGCAACCATTATAACGCAAAATCACGCATCGTCAAGAGGGAGTTTTTAAACTGTGCCTCCCTGCCATTTTCGACAGACAAAAAACGACCTCTGCGCGTCAAAGTACATCGCAGAGGTCATTTTATATGCTTATGCGTTCCGCTCAAAACCCAGATAGCGCGTGCCCTGAAAGCTCAGCCTTCCGGCGTCACCCTCCACCAGCATTCCGTAATCCGAGCCGTCCACGGAAAGCTCCATGCGGTCGCCGCTTTCCACCTGAAAGGTCACATAATAGCTTGTCGAGGAATGGACTGCGGCGTTCCCCGTGTTGTGATGTGTGACGTTCATGCGCTTTGCGACCACGGTCGCCGGAACGGTGAGGCGGGGCGAATGATTGTTTTTGTTCCATGTACAAATGTTGCCGATAATAGTGTATATTATCATACCCAAGACCACAAGGAACAGAACGGGAAACAAAATATTGAACATGATATCAAATCCGCCGTAGATCATCTTTACTCCTCCAAAATTTCGTCCAGAAGCTCCTTCATATCGTCAAGAAAGGATTCCTCTCCGATGGTGTTGACCTTGAAGAACACCGCCTGACTGCCGCCCGCAGTGATGGCCGACAGCCGAATCGGGCCGTCGCCGTTCTGGAACATCGTCAAGGTCAGACTCAGGCGGTTGCCGCCCATCACGCTGTATCGTTCAAACACCCGGACACTGCACCGGGCGTCGCCTTCCCGAAAATCGCTGCCTGCTTCCAAGTCCGCCGACCAACTGCTGTCGGGGATCTCCCGCTCCAGCCTCCGGAGCAGCTTATCGAAGCTCTTGTTTCGGATGGTCTTTTCAAAAATCGCCATGGTCGTTCCTCCTGTGTCGAAATTTAGTCCCTTTATCCAGAATACGAATGAGGGGTGGCAAAGATTGCAGGCCTTACAAATT
>CAVJGY010000236.1:0-2751 GCA_963648915.1 Acutalibacteraceae bacterium
CTGCTGGGCAAGGCTGTCGGCGATGAGGCCGAAGTTCTGCTGCCCTCCGGCCAGACCGTCCCCTGCAAGGTGCTGAACATCACCCACGCAAAGAACTAAGAGACAGCGGAGGAAGCAATGGAAGAACAAAAGAGAAACCCGGCGGCGGGTCTGAGCGAGAGCGAGCAGGTGCAGGTTCGCCGTCAGAAGTTGGCAGACCTGCAGGCCGCAGGCAACGACCCGTTCACCCTGACGAAGTTCCCGCAGGACGCATACTCTGCTGACCTGAAGGAAGAATTCAAGGACCTGCCCAACGAGAGCGATTCCGGCAAAAAGGTCGCTCTGGCAGGCCGTATGATGTCCAAGCGCGTCATGGGCAAGGCAAGCTTTGCACACCTGCGCGACGATAAGGGCGATATCCAGCTGTACGTCCGCCGTGACGAGCTGGGCGACGAGCCGTATGCAGCCTTCAAGAAGCTGGACGTCGGCGATATCATCGGCGTCAAGGGCGAGGTGTTCCGCACCAAGACTGGCGAGCTGAGCGTCCGCGCAGAGGAAGTTACTCTGCTGGCAAAGAGCCTGCGCCCGCTGCCCGAGAAGTTCCACGGCCTGACCGATACCGAGACCCGTTATCGTCAACGTTACGTCGACCTCATCGCAAACCCGGAGGTCAAGGATACCTTCGTCAAGCGCAGCCAGATCTTGAAAGAGATTCGCGCCTATCTGGACGAGAAGGGCTTCCTCGAGGTCGATACCCCCATCCTGACCCCGTTTGAGATCGGTGCATCCGCCCGTCCCTTCTACACCCACCACAATACCCTGAACATGGACATGGTGCTCCGCATCGAGACCGAGCTGTACCTGAAGCGTCTGATCGTCGGCGGTATGGATCGCGTCTATGAGGTCGGCCGCATCTTCCGCAACGAGGGCATGGACCCCAAGCACAACCCCGAGTTCACCACCATCGAGCTGTATCAGGCCTTCACTGACTTCCACGGCATGATGGATCTGGTCGAGGAGCTGTACAAGCGTCTGGCTCTCAAGATCTGCGGCAGCCTCGAGATCACCTATCAGGGCAAGCAGATCGATATGGGTCACTGGGAGCGTCTGACGATGGTGGAAGCCGTCAAGAAGTATTCCGGCGTGGACTTCAACGACTGGAAGACCGACGAGGACGCCATTGCAAGCGCAAAGGAGCACCACGTCGAGCTGCCCGAAGTTCCCACCAAGGGTGCAATTCTGGCCGAGTTCTTCGACGCCTTCGTCGAGGATAAGCTCATCCAGCCCACCTTCATCTACGATTACCCGGTCGAGATCAGCCCGCTGGCAAAGCGTAAGCCCACCGCCCCGGCCTTCACCGAGCGTTTCGAGTACTTCATCGACTGCACCGAGTACGGCAACGCCTTCAGCGAGCTGAACGACCCCATCGACCAGAAGGGCCGCTTCGAGCGTCAGGTCGCCGAGCGCAAGGCCATCGAGCCGGACTGCAAGGCACAGGTCGATTATGACTACGTCAACGCCCTCGAGTATGGCCTGCCCCCCACGGGCGGCCTCGGCTTCGGCGTCGACCGCCTCGTCATGCTCCTCACCGATAGCGCGTCGATTCGCGACGTCCTGCTCTTCCCGACGATGCGCCCGGAATCTAACTAAGCTACGTGGTAATCCTTGTGTCTCCGACTGTCCGCACGAACTGAAAATCCGACCCTGAATGTACTAAAAATCTGAATGTTCAGACGGATTTCTTAGGGGCTTGTCGGAGAAGGCAAAAATCCCAAACGGAGCGTGACGGATTTTCGCCGGTTCCACATCCAGCAGAAAACTGTAAACGAGAAAACAGTCAAGAGGACATTTCACCATCAGCGAAAGCTGAAAGTGGAGTGTCCTTTTTCTATATCCTGATATGCAAGTATACCACATAACCTTGACAAAGGAGAAGAATACCATGGCACATAAGCGAAACTCGGTTGAAGTTCCTGAACTGGAAAAACTGCTGGCTGGAAAGAAAAAGAAATACGTCCGCTACGAAGAAGGGGCTGTCCTCTACTCCATGGGCAAAAACTCCTTCCGGCAAATTGCGCAGGATGCCCACGCCATTGTCCGGCTGAAACGCATTGCACTGGTGAACGTAGAAGTGCTGGACGAATATCTGGAATCCTTTCGTGAATAATTGAATCAGCTTTACATAGCGCACTTTCAGTTTCCGCAAAATTGAAGGTGCGCTTTTTCTTTTGCAAAAATCGAACAAGGAGGTTTTGCACATGGACACACACTCACAGCTGAAAATCCGAGGGCACACCAAATGACACAGGACTTTGTGTGGTTCACCGAAAGTGGGTGATGTTATGAAAAATAAAATGATTGGCGTCTGCCCGAACTGCGGCGCAAATGTGATCGAGCGCGAAAAAGGCTGGTTCTGTGAATCCAATCCCTGCCGTTTTGTTCTGTGGAAAGACAACGCTTTCTTCAAGCGTCTGGGCAAGCGCATGGATGCTCATGTAGCCGACAAGCTGCTGCGCGATGGCCGGGTGCGGCTGAAAGACTGCAAGAGTGCCAAGGACAAGGTTTACAACGCCACTGTGCTGCTGTTCACCGAAGCCGATGGCCGCAGCAAGTTTTCTCTGGAATTTGAGGGTGGACGCTGATGGGGGTGCTGTCCGAAGCGGTTTATCTGCTGAACAACGAAAAGTACCTGCATCTGCGGGAAAACACCGCTGGCGTCGGCTTTGCCACCTATGACAAGCTGACCCTCCTGCCGCTGGAAAAAGGCCAGAT
>CAVJGY010000237.1:0-2731 GCA_963648915.1 Acutalibacteraceae bacterium
ATAAAACACCCGCATCCCAGAGGTTTTTCCTCCCAAGATGCGGGTGTTTTGTTATGTGTTACCCCTTATAATAATTGATAAGGCATCCGGATGCAAGAATTTGCTTTTCCTCGGGGGGCATACTGCCGAGGGAGGCGGTACAGGTGCGTTTGCCGGAGGATGTCCAGATATGGAGGGTCAGTTCGGCGTTATCGGCGGCGATGGCGTCCCGGACATTCTCGATGAGGACGAAATCGCCGACCTGCAAGTGCGGATTCTCCGCCGTCAGGAGGGGCAGGATGCCCCAGTTGATGAGGTTAGAGCGGTAACGCTTGGTGGAATACTCACAGGCGAGGTTCGCATAGCCGCCCAGAACTTTCTGGTTGCTGGCTGCCTGCTCGCGGGAAGAGCCATCGCCGATGGCGTCGCTCGTCATGAGGCTTCCGTAGGTCAGCTCTTCCAGCTTACAGCCCAGCAGAGTGACCGCCGTGCTGACAACGCAGGCCACAGCCGGGTCTTCGGGGAGCACTCCTGCGCGGAGAAGTGCGGCATCCGCCCGGACAGCTTTTGCGCGGGCACGATAGCCCGGGTCACGGGAGATCATCGTATACTCGGAGATCTTCTCCGGGTTCGAGCGGTACGCGGTGGCGTCGCCCGAGGGCACAAGCTCGTCGGTCGTCACCGAGCCTTCATACGCGCCCGCCACACGGAGCAGCAGATGCTTTGCGTAGGGGTGCATCTCCGGCCAGCTGGCGATGTTCGAGCCCATCCGCAGTTCCACCGTTTCGTCCGGCTTGCCTGCGTTGTCGTAGACCTGATTCTGATAGATGGTCGGGTCGAAATCGTGCTCCCGCTCGACGTAATCCACATCCAGCTCAGTCGCGGCAGTCAGGACGCCGCCGTTCCGGACGGTAGCCGCAATGGAGCGGGCATCCATCAAAATCGCCGCCGCCATCTGGCCGTTGCCGGGCTTCGAGCCTTCACGGTTGGGATAGTTCCGGGTGACATGGCGGATGGACAGCTGGTTGTCCGCCGGGATGTCGCTGACGCCAAAGCACGGGCCGCACATCGAGCCACGGATGACTGCGCCCGCAAGGGTCAGGGTGTCGGCGACGCCCTTCCGCATCGCGTCCAGATAGACGGGCTGGCTGGCCGGGTTGATGCCGAGGAACGGGCCATCGCCGGGCAGAGCGCAGTCCTTGAGGATGTCGGCCATCGCGGACAGGTTCTCGAACATGCCGCCTGCACAGCCCGAAACAAGGGCTTGGTCGACGTGCAGGCCGTCCTCCTTGAGCTTGTCCATGATGTGGAAGGGCTTCCCTTTCTCCCCTTTGATCTTGTTGCCCTCGGCTTCGACGGCGGCGAGGTACTTGGCCGGGTCTGCCTTGAACTCCCGGATCGGCAGAGCGTTGCTGGGGTGATAAGGCAGAGCCATCATGCACTCCACGGTGCTGAGGTCGACCTCTATCATGCTGTCGTAGTAGGTCACGCCTGTGGGTGCGAGCGAGCAATATTCCTGCGGACGTCCGTGCTTTTCCAGCCAGATGCGGGTCTTGTCGTCGGTCGTCCAAATGCTGGACAGGGCCGCGCTCTCGGTCATCATGACGTCAATGCCCATCCGGTACTCCATCGAAAGGTTTCCCACGCCCTCACCGAGGAATTCCAGAATCTTGTTCTTGTTGAAGCCGTTCTTGAAGGTCTTGCCGATGATGGACAGGGCAACGTCCATCGGGCCGACGCCCGGCTTCGGTGCTTCGGTCAGGACGACCGCCACCACAGGAGGCCGATTCAGGTCGTAGGTGCGTCCCAAAAGCTGCTTTGCAATTTCGCCGCCGCCCTCACCGACGCCCATCGTGCCAATCGCACCATACCGGGTGTGGGAGTCCGAACCCAAAATCATCTTGCCGCATCCGGCCATCATCTCCCGCATGTACTGGTGCAGAACGGCGCGATACCGGGGCACGAAGATGCCGCCGTATTTTTTCGCGTTGTCCAGACCAAACATGTGGTCGTCCTCGTTGATGGTGCCGCCCACGCCGCAGAGGGTATTGTGGCAGTTGGAGAGGACATAGGGCACGGGGAATTTCTTCATGCCGGACGCACGGGCGGTCTGCAAAATGCTGACATAGTTGTTGTCGGGCGAAACGAGTGCGTCAAAGGTCAGGCGCAGGTGCTCCATCTCGCCGCTGTGGTTGTGCGCTTCCAAAATTCGCCATGCCATCCCGTTTTTCCGGGCTTCGGCCTCGGTCAGGGTCGGCTGGGCACAGACCGTGCCGTCCGGGTTGAGGAAAACGCCGTTTTCGTGTAAGGTAACCATACAAAACCTCCTGTATTGAAAACCCAAAAAGCCATGCCGTCAGAAAATCGCACGGCATGGCCTTTGTTAGGAAGAAGAGAAGAAACTCTCAGGAAATATCACATTTTCTTGAGCTGCTCCTGCACATAACGGAGCTGGCCGCCGTCCAAGATCACGCCGACCTCATCGTCCGACAGTTCCAGCACGGCGTCAAAGGAGACGCCCGTGGTCTTGTCCTCGATGGTGACACGCTTGTTCTTGATCTGCTCGCGGAAGTTCGGGATGTACAGCTCGTCCGACAGATTCAGCTTGTCGTAATCCGCCGGATCTGCAAAAATCATCGGCACAACGCCATGATTGATGAGGTTGTTCTTGTGGATACGCGCCATGCTCTTGGCAATGACAGCCTTCACGCCGAGGAACATCGGGGTGATGGCGGCATGTTCGCGGGAAGAC
>CAVJGY010000238.1:0-2727 GCA_963648915.1 Acutalibacteraceae bacterium
CCGTTGCAGGGAGATGGAAAAATGATGTCGACAAAATTAGTTCAAACCAATGCGGACGCATATCAGGCTGCTGCGCAGCGGCTTGCTGCGTGCGGACGGGCGGCAGTTGTCCACCCGACGGGTACAGACAAGTGCCAGATCGCATGGAAATTGCTGGAGGAGCACCCGGATGAGATGGTGTTCTGGTTCGTGCCGGGAGAATACCGTCTGCGTCTGCGGCAGTACGAGACGGAGCATCGGCT
The DNA here is from genome assembly GCA_963648915.1 of Acutalibacteraceae bacterium. Classification (GTDB taxonomy): domain Bacteria; phylum Bacillota; class Clostridia; order Oscillospirales; family Ruminococcaceae; genus Faecalibacterium. The sequence goes on from CAVJGY010000238.1 coordinate 243, forward strand.
GCCGGCCAACGCAAAGCTCTATTCCTGTGAGGACCTGCTGACCGCAAGCCCCGAGCAGTGGGTCAAGATGGCGGAGCTTCGCCCGGCCTACCTGATTTTGGATTCCTATCAGGAGATCAGCGCGGACAGCTGGAATCGCAGTGTCGCGCGTTTGCTCAGCTTTTGCCCCAACCTGAAGATTCTGGGTCTGACCGAGCGGGGCATCCCGAACCGCCCCTGCCTGAGCGCAGAGGAGTTGTTCCGCGATGCAGTCGTGTCCGAATACGGTCTGGCCGATGCGATGGCGGCGGGCATCATCCCGACGCCCCAGCCCTTCGCGACCCTGCTCTGGTCGAGCCGGGATGTCCTGACCGGACTGCGTGCCCGGGTCAAGAACCTGCACAGCCCCGGCCAGAACGACCCCAACGAAATTCTTTACAACAATCTGGCCTACGCTGTCCATGCGACCGAGGCCGCTGCACTCGAACTCATCCGCAGCATGGCGGAATCCAAGGGACGCTACCTCGTCCTGAGTGAAAACGTCGATTGGACGCAGGAATGCCTGCCTCATCTGGAGGAGCTGTTCAGCAATAACGGCGAAAAACCGCATCTTTATTGCGTCGGTGACCGCTCCCTCATCGCGAGCCGTGCGCTGGCGAATTTCCAGGCCGACGACACCAACACCGTCCGGATGCTGGTCTATCAGAACGCACCGGATGCACAGCTCCATCTGGACGACTTGGACGGCGTGATCTTGCTGCGCCAGAGTGCGGATGTCGAGGTGTTCCGCCAGATGTTCAGCCGTGTGCTGGCCGTCAGCGGAAAGCCCATCGAGGTCGTCGATTTCACGACCTCCTTCGAGGGCGTCATGGCGATGCTGTCCGTCCGCCGCGAGTACGAGGACGCCGCCCGCAAGCAGGGAAAGACCCCGGAGGAGTTCAAGCTGTTTGACCCGCTCCGTCAGGCGACCACCTGCTTCCGGAAGCTGAAAAAGGGCTTGGAGAACCGCTGGGAGGAATACTACGCTGCGGCCAAGGTCTGCGCCGGAGACGAGGGTCTGGATATCCCGCGCAACTACGTCACCGAGGACGGTCTTGCACTGGGACGCTGGCTGGAAATTCAGCGTCAGGTTCGTGCCGGCCATCGTCAGGGACGCCTGACCGACGACCAGATCGCCCGTCTGGATAAGCTGGGCATCGTCTGGAAACAGCGTCTTGCCATCGCGTGGGAGCGGGGCTGTGCCTCGGCGCAGAAGTACCGCGACCTGCACGGAGACCTGCTCGTTCCGGTGCGCTACCGCGATAAGAGCGGCTTTGCCCTCGGCGAGTGGATCGTCTACAACCGTCAGCGGTATCTCAGCGGCAACCTCGACCCGCAGCGCGTCGAGCGTCTGCAATCGCTGGGCATGGTCTGGGACACCGGCAGTGCCCTCTGGGAGCAGAGTTATGCCGCCGCCGCACGTTATTACCTCGAGCATGGCGACCTTGAAATTCCGGTCAAGTACGTCACCGAGGACGGTATGGCTCTGGGCGTCTGGCTGGGCGGACAGCGTGCCGCCTACAAGGACAAGGAGCTGACCGACGACCAGATCGTCCGCCTTGAGGCCATCGGCGTCGACTGGACGAACCGGAACGACCGCAAGTGGAATCAGGCCTATGAAGCCGCCAAGCGGTATTATCAGGAGCACGGAAACCTCGATGTTCCGGCAGAATATATCGACGCGAACGGTGTCCTGCTGGGCAAGTGGATCTCCCGCCAGCGGTACGCGTTCCAGAATCCCGACCGCAGCAGTGCCCGCATCACCCCGGAGCGCAAGCAGCTCCTCGACGAGCTGGGCATGACGTGGAGTCATGGCAATTCGTGGGAGTACCGCTTCGAGCTGGTCGAGAAGTATAAAAAGGAGCACAACGGCGAGCCTGTCCCCAGCCTGTACAAGACCGAGGAGGGCATCTGGCTGGGCAGCTGGGTCTCCCGCCAGAAGCAGCGCATCAAGCAGAACGACCCGACCCTGACCTCGGAGCAGGTCAAGCGGCTCAAGGGTCTGTTAAAGAGCGAGCTGACCCGTACCGCCGATGCACAGCCCCGTCAGCGGTGTCAGGTGCGCGACCAGAACTGGCAGCGGAACTATCGCCGCGCGAAAATTTACTTTAAAAAGAACGGCGATCTGCTCGTTCCGGCCAGCTACACCGACGAGACGGGCTTCCGTCTGGGCGTCTGGATCTCGAACCTCCGCGCCGCCCGCAAGACCCGCCCCGACTCCTTCCAGGTCACGCCGGAGCATATCGAGCTGCTGGATAAGATCGGCATGGAGTGGGACGCACGCGAAGCAAAATGGCTCTGCGCCCTCCGCTATGCCCGGGAGTACCGCGACCAGAAGGGCAACCTGAAAATTCCGGTCAACTATAAGACGGCGGACGGCTTCTGCCTCGGCGACTGGGTGCGCCGGATGCGGGAATGCTACGCCGAAAAAGACCCCAAGCTGACCCCGGAACGCATCGACATGCTC
>CAVJGY010000239.1:0-2709 GCA_963648915.1 Acutalibacteraceae bacterium
GTGCAGGGTGTCGGCAGAGCCGCAGCTCGCGTTGATAAGGTGCATTGCGACACCCTGCACTTCGCCTTTGGGGAGCTTGATGTGGAACTCCTGTTCCATCGCCGAGACGATGTGGCGGCTGACCTCGACTTCGAGGGGATAGTTCTGCTCCATCTCGTAGATGGAGGGCATCGGGGTGTAAATTCCCCGCTTTGCCCGGGTCATGGCAAAGGCCAGATGGTCGGCCAGCGTCATGATGAGGTTGGAGCTGGTCTCATAGGGAAGCTTGTCACGGATGAGAGAGAGCTGCCGGGAGGTGAACTCGATGACTTCGAGGGGGATATCGTCCAGCAGAGGCAGGAACTTGCGGTTCAAGTCGTAGAAGGTACGCTGAATTTTGCTGAGAGGAACTTCGGACGGTGGTTTGATGAAGCCTACACCTTTTCCGAATACAACAACTTCCTGACCTTTGCTGTCAAGGCAGAGGGCGACGTTATTGTTGATATTCTTTACCACGATCACGAGAAATTTCCTCCACTAACAAAAAATCCCCGGACGACTTACACAAAGAAATAGAGATAGAATTATCCCGTCTGTCTTTGCGGAAAAGCCTCCAGAGAGTAACAAACCGCGTTCTTGATTGGTTCAAGTATACTCGGCTGGACTTTCTTTTTCAAGATGGCGATTTGCCCAAAATAAATGTCGAAAAATTGTGCGGTTTTCCAAATGAAGCGAAAAAGACGCATATCAAACGGCATGAAAAGGGCGGATGTGACAGGACGAGAATTAACAATTCTGAAACAAAACTCAAACACTTGTCAAACGCGGAGCGTTTATGCTATGAATAGAGTATCAAAAGGGACGGGAGGAAAAACGAATGGTCCATATTCTGGTAGTGGATGACGACGCAAAGCTGAACAAGGCGGTCTGCACCTATCTGAACGACTGCGGCTTTGCGGCGAAGGGGATGCTGAATGCGCGGGAGGCCTATGACGAGCTGTACAACAGCCTGTATGACCTCATCGTGTCGGACATCATGATGCCCGAGGTCGATGGGTTTGCGTTCGCGCAGTCGGTGCGGCAGGTGAACAAGCACATCCCGATTTTATTCATGTCGGCAAAGGACGACCTGCCGTCCAAGCAGAAGGGCTTCCGGCTGGGCATCGACGACTATATGGTGAAGCCCATCGAGCTGGCAGAACTGGAAATGCGGGTGCGGGCACTGCTTCGCCGGGCGAACATCGAGGCCGAACGGAAGCTGACGGTCGGGAATCTGGCGATGGATGCCGACGCCATGACGGTGGAGATCAACGGAGAAGAAGTGGCTTTTGCGACCCGGGAGTTCAACATCCTGTACAAGCTGCTCTCCTACCCGAAAAAGACCTTCACCCGGGCACAGCTGATGGACGAATTCTGGGGCTTGGACAGCGAGACGAGCCTGCGGGCGGTGGATGTGTATATCACGAAGCTGCGGGATAAATGCTCGGACTGCGACGGCTTTGAGATTAAAACGGTTCGGGGTCTGGGCTATAAGGCGGTGCTGGTATGAGCGCACAAAAATTCTGGGCGGAGATCCGGCAGAAGAGCATTTTTCCGCCGTCCTTGTTCTTCGTCTATCTGGGTGTTTTGTTTTTGATGTCGGGCATCCACACGGGACTCATCGTCGGCATGAATGAAGCGGGCTGGAATGACATCGCAAAAATCTTTGTTCCGATTTTTTATTGGGGTGTGGTGGCGGTCGGGCTGACCCTGTTCACCCGCCGACAGATTCGCAAGACCTACGAAGAGCCGATGCTCAAGCTGGCAGAGGCGACTCGTCAGGTGGCGGAGGGGGATTTCTCGGTCTATGTGCCGCCCGTCCACACCTCGGACAGGACGGATTACCTCGACCAGATCATTCTGGATTTTGACAAGATGGTGGAGGAGCTGGGGAGCATCGAGACACTGAAGACCGACTTCTTTTCGGACGTCTCCCACGAGTTCAAGTCGCCGCTGGCGGTCATTTCGAGCAATGCGGAACTTCTGCAGACGGGAAATGAGCTGTCGGACGAGCAGAGGGAATGCGTGGAGAACATCCGGTACGCCACCAAGCGGCTCTCGAACCTCATCCAGAACATGCTCAAGCTGAACAAGTTGGAAAAGCAGACCATCCGTCCGATGCCGGAGGAATTTGATGTCTGTGAGCAGCTGTGCGAATGCGCGGTGCAGTTCGAGGATGCGTGGGAGAAGAAAGCTCTGGACTTTGAGGCCGACTTGGAGGACTGTGCGCTGGTCTATGCCGACCCTGGATTGATGGAGCTGGTCTGGACGAATCTGCTCTCCAACGCCATCAAGTTTACGCCCGAGGGCGGGACAGTCACTTTGAGCCAGAGAACCGAACAGAACGATGTGCTGGTGTCGGTGACAGACACCGGATGCGGGATGACCGAAGAGGTGAAAAAGCACATCTACGATAAATTCTATCAGGGCGATTCCAGCCATGCCACCAACGGGAACGGCTTGGGACTGGCCCTTGTCAAGCGGATATTGGAGCTGTCGGATGGAAGCATCACGGTAGAAAGTGAACCGGGAAAAGGCTCGACCTTTACGGTTCGTCTGCCGGGGGTTCAGAAGGAGGAAGGCTGATGGGCGAACTGAAAAAAACGGACTTCACCTCCTACGAATACAAAGAGGTGACGGTGGAAAACGACAAGGCGTCGTTCTATCTGGACTGCTACGAGAGCTTTGGGT
>CAVJGY010000240.1:0-2655 GCA_963648915.1 Acutalibacteraceae bacterium
CGTGATTTGCGGGGAAATAGGCCAGCGCAGCGGCCAGACCACCCACATGATCCTCATGCGCGTGGGAGCAGAACACATACTGCAATTCCTCCACGCCCTGATCCTGTAAGTAGGAGACGACGAGACTGCCGTCGTCGACATTGCCGCCATCGTACAGCATGAACTGGCCGTCGCATTCCACCAGAACACTCAACGCCTGCCCGACGTCGATGAAGTGCATCTGAAAGTTTGCGTCCGCGCTGGGCTGGGTGGTCGAGATGCTGGTGTTTTCCTGCGGCGGCTGGACGACCGCGCCCGCGTCACAGGCAGCAAGCCCCAGTGCCAGAGCCGCCGCCAGCGCAAGGGCGGTCAGACGGCGGACGGTCTTTTGCCAGAGGTTTACTTTTTCTTTTTTGAATTGTTCCACGATTTCTGCGTCTCTTTCTTAGAATTTTGGTTCGGCTTGTGGCTGGGTGCGGAGTGGGGCGCGAACCGTGCGCCCGGGCTGGGCTGACGGCCAGACCGTTCGGCGGGCTTTCCGGCCGGCTTGCCCTTCTGGTGAGGCCGGACGGTGTATGTGCCGTCGTTGTGGATGGTGACCTCAGCGGCCTCTGCACGGCGTGCCGAACGCTGGACGGCCCGGCGTCCCTCGGCCGGAACAAGGAGCGGGATGAGATCCTCGCGATGGGTCATCTTCAACGCCTTGACGACCTTTTCGGCATTGCGCGGCTCATAATACTGGAGCAGTGCACGCTGCAGAGCCTTGCCCTCGGCGGTCTTTTCGACGAACACGGGCTTGAGGGTGTAGGGGTCGAGTCCGGTGTAGAACATGCAGGTGCTCACCGTGCCGGGAGTCGGGTAGAAATCCTGCACCTGCTCCGGACGCATATGGTTCTTGTACAGATATTCGGCCAGATAAACGGCATCCTTCAGGGTGCTGCCCGGGTGACTGGACATCAGGTAGGGCACGAGGTACTGCTTTTTGCCCGCCTTTTTGCTCAGCTCGTAGAACTTATCCTTGAACTTGTTAAAGGTCTCGATGGGCGGCTTTCCCATGTAGGCCAGCGTATTGGGGGCGCAGTGCTCGGGTGCGACCTTGAGCTGACCGGAAACGTGGTACTCCACCAGCTCTTTAAAGAAGGTGTCGTCCGGGTCGGCCATCAGATAGTCAAAGCGGATGCCGCTTCGGATAAAGACCTTCTTCACGCCGGGCAGCTCCCGGACGCGGCGAAGAATTTTCAGGTAATCGCTGTGGTCGACGATGACATGGGAGCAGGTGGACGGCGCAAGGCAGTGCTTGCCGCCGTTGCACATGCCGCGAAGCATCTGTTCCCGGCAGGACGGGAAGCGGAAGTTTGCGGTCGGGCCGCCGATGTCGTGGATGTAGCCCTTGAAATCGGGTTCGTGGGTCATCCGTTCGGCCTCGGCCACGATGCTGTCCGCACTGCGGCTGGTGACGCGCCGTCCCTGATGGAGCTGGATGGCGCAGAAGTTACAGCCGCCGAAGCAGCCGCGGTTCTGGATGATGGAGAACTGCACCTCCCGGATGGCCGGGACGCCGCCCATCGCCTCATAGATGGGATGATAACGGCGGGTGTAGGGCAGCGCATAAACCTTGTCCAGCTCCCAGCGAACCAAAGGCTTGGCCGGGATGTTCTGGACGAGGTATTTTTCGCTCTGCTTCTGGACAATGATTTGTCCGCTGACAACATCCTGATTGTCCATCTGGATACGGCAGGCCTTCGCATAGGCGACCTTATCCGATGCGACCTTCTTGTAGCCCGCGCATTCGACATATCGCTCCGGCAGATGGTCGAAGTCGGTCATGTAGCAGGTACCGTCCACATCGGTGATGGACTCGACGGGTTCGCCTGCGGCCAGACGGCGGGCGATCTCCACGGTCTGGTGCTCACCCATGCCGAAGCTGATGATGTCCGCACCCGAATCCTCGGCGATGCTGGGCAGAACCGTCTCCATCCAGTAATCGTAATGAGCGAAACGACGGAGGGAGGCTTCCAGACCGCCCAGAATGACAGGCAGGTCGGGATAGGCCTGCTTTGCCAGACGGGTATACACGGTCGCACTCCGGTCAGGACGTGCGCCGGCCTTGCCGCCGGGCGAATACTCGTCCTCGGCACGGGGAATTTTTGCGACAGAATAATGGCTCACCATGCTGTCGACGTTGCCGCCGCCGATGAAGAAGCCGTACTTCGGCTTTCCGAACCGCTTGAAGTCCTCGCAGTCGGTGTAGCGCGGCTGTGCCAGCACGCCGATTTTATAGCCCTCGGCTTCCAGCAGGCGGCTGATGATGGCCGTGCCAAAGCTGGGATGGTCGACGTAAGCGTCGCCGCCCACGACGACGAAATCCAGCTGATCCCAGCCCCGGGCTTCCATGTCCGCCCGGCTGATGGGAAGAAATTCGGTGTAGATCTGCTGTTCCATTTATTTCCCCCTATTATTTCTTGGCCCTAAAAATTTATCACCATTTAAATGAATCATATGATCCGGCATCTCGGCAATCCAAACCTCTGTTTCCCACGCAAGTGATTCAGAGAATTTTTTATACGTTTTAAAATCCAAAAATGCCGTAACATATATTTTGCTTGCCGTAACGTCTTTTGTCAGATTTTCGAGTTCTATAATTCTCTCGGGTGACATTGGTCCAACAGAGGTAAC
>CAVJGY010000241.1:0-2627 GCA_963648915.1 Acutalibacteraceae bacterium
TCCTTGCTACGGGCGGCGACACCAACCTCGGCGGCGACGACTTCGACCAGCGCATCGTGGAATACGCCGTGGCCGAGTTCAAGAAATCCGACCGCATCGACCTCTCCCGCGACCCTGCCGCGATGGGACGCCTGAAAGAAGAAGCCGAAAAAGCGAAAAAAGAGCTGTCCAGCGCACCGTCTGCACAGCTGAATCTGCCCTTTATCGCAGTCGGCAAGGACGGCCCGCACCACCTCGACCTGTCCATCACCCGCCCTCAGTTCGAGATGATGACAGGCGACCTGCTGGCACGGACGGTTCAGCCCGTCCAGAATGCTCTGCGGGATGCAGGCATCTCGGCCAGCCAGCTCGGAAAGGTCCTGCTGGTCGGCGGCAGCACCCGGATGCCCGCCGTCGAGCGTCAGGTCAAGGAGCTGCTCGGCAAAGAGCCCAGCCACAGCCTGAACCCTGACGAATGCGTTGCAATGGGTGCAGCGGTGCAGGGCGGTCTGCTGCAGGGCGGCGGCAAGCTGGCCGGAGCGACCGGTGCAGCCGCGCAGGGGCTCGTCCTGATGGACGTTACCCCGCTGACCCTCTCCATTGAAACAGTGGGCGGTGTTGCAACGCCCCTCATCACCCGCAACAGCATGATCCCGACCCGGAAGAGCCAAATTTTCACGACAGCACGTCCGATGCAGACCAGCGTCGAGATCAACGTCCTGCAGGGCGAACGCCACTTTGCACGGGATAACAAGTCGCTGGGTAAGTTCAAACTGAACGGCATCCGTGCAAGCTTCTCCTCCAAGCCGCAGATCGAGGTCACCTTCGACATCGACGTGAACGGTGTCGTCAAGGTCTCGGCCAAGGACCTCGGCACAGGCCGCGAGCAGAACATCACCATCACCGGAAGCACCAACCTCTCGGAGAATGAGATCCAGCGTGCGATGGCCGATGCCGCCGCCTACGAAGCCGAGGACAGCCGCCGGAAAGAGCGGCTCGACCTCCACAATCAGGCCGAGGTACTGGCCTATAAGGTCGACGAAGCCCTCTCCAAGTGCAAGAAGGAGCTGGACAAGGACGAGAAGAACCGGGTCAAATCCGACCTCGCCAATCTCCGCCGCTGCCTGCGCAAGGATAAGCCCGAGAAGATGAACGAGACCGAAGAGACCGCCCTCCGTCAGGCAAAGAGCCAGCTGGAAACCTCCGCGAACCACCTTATGATGCTCTGCTCCTCCGAACAGGAGCAGAGTGGCGACAATGAAAATTCGACGATTTGACTTTGTTTTCTCTTGTCATTATCGTTCGTTCATGATAGAATAGAATCGAAGAAGGTTTTCTGAACACGGAACGGTGGTGACAGCATGGCGCAAAAAGATATCTCCGAAAAGATCCTCGAATCCTATAATGACGTTTTCTCGGATATCGTCAATGTTCTGTTGTTCGACGGAAAACAAGTCCTGTCTGCTGACGAGCTGGAGGATCAAGCACCTCGTGCCGCCTATAAAGCGGACGGAAAGCTCCGTGAAATTGAACGGGATGTCGCGAAGCGGTGGAAAAACGGCAATGTCCGCATCGCTTGTATCGGCTTTGAAAATCAAACTATTTCCGACCCGGATATGCCGCTTCGCGTCATGGGTTATGATGGCGCAGAGTATCGTGCTCAGCTTTTGACCGACCAGACCGACCGCTATCCGGTCGTGACGCTCGTTCTCTATTTCGGGCATAAAAAGCCTTGGGATGGCCCACTCTCTTTGAAGGAGCGGCTGAACATCCCGGATGAATTTTCAAAGTACGTCAACGATTATCGCTTAAATCTGTTCCAGATCGCATATCTCACCCGAGAACAGGTACAGATGTTCCAGAGTGATTTCCGGATCGTCGCGGATTATTTCGTACAGATGCGGGAAAATGGAAATTATCTTCCCAGCTCGCAGGAGATCGCCCATGTGCAGGAGACCCTGCAGCTTCTAAGCGTTATGACAAACGATCATCGTTTTGAGGAAGCCTTCCATGAAGGCTCAAAAGAGGAAGGAGGGCATTACAATATGTGTGAAGTTCTGGACCGCGTTGAAAACAAGGGCATGGAAAAAGGCGAAGACATGGTGACCCTTCTTGTCAAAAAGCTTCTGGACAGCGGCAGACTCGATGACGTGAAACGCATCACCGAGGATAAAGAATACCGCCGCAAGCTTCTCCAAGAGCTTTCCATCAGTTGAGTTTAATTTAAAATGTGAAATCCCCGTCTCATTCCAGTATACGGAATTATGAGACGGGGATTTTTTACGGCTCTATTTTAATTTTATCTTTAGCGTAATCTAACGCCATTCCAATCAGCTCATTGCGAGAACGATTTGTTTTCTGTGCCAGCTCATCATAAAAATCTACAAGAGACCTGTCAATTCTGATTGTGAACATAACTGGTTCTGTTCGTTTTGTAATCTTTAGTTCTTCCATAACATCACCACCTATGAGTATTATGGTTTAAAATCAAGCATTATGAAATGTTTAGAATATGTTGAATTTTAAACATAAAAATGATATAGTTATGGTGTGTTGATTGTCTTGCACGCAAATTTTGCTTCTAAAGCACCCAGAATACAGGAGGAACACCTATGCAATCAGTTACCTACACAGCATCTCTGCTAACC
>CAVJGY010000242.1:0-2614 GCA_963648915.1 Acutalibacteraceae bacterium
GATCGATTCCGTTACAGGTTTACCAATACCTGCTTTTGCCAGATTCTTTCCAAAGATCTTGTTCACCAGCGTACTTTTTCCAACGCCAGTCTTGCCAATGAGCAGGATATTCAGCCCTGCAAGTTTATCATTTTCCGCCATTTTGCTTCCTCACTTTCTGAAAAGCCCGAAAAAGCCTTTCCGTTTCCCGAACTGTTCATCCATTTCTTTGGTCGAGTGCATGATCTTTTCTTTTTTCACGCCGCTCTCCTCCGCCAGATGGACAGACGCCGCGGCTTTCACGGCCTGCGGCATCATGCGGTTTTCCATCGTCCGGGTCTGCACCGAGAAACGCCGATACTCTTCTTCGACGCTTGCACAATAGCTGCGATACAGCTCATCCAGCCGTGCCTGATGATTTTGCAGCCGCAGTTCCATCTGACGGATATACTCCCGTTCTGCCGGGGTCGAAATTTTCATGATTTCGTTGTAGAACTGCCGCAGCTTTTCTTCCAGTACCGAACCGAGCCGGATGTCGATCTCTTTCAGCACGAGGTATGCCAGCCGCAAAGCTGCCACGAAATTGAAATGCAGGCAGAAAGTTACCGCATTTCCGCCGCTTTTCAGGGCGGCGTCACCCACATCAATGAGGCAGAGCGTTCCGTTGGAGACAAGCTGCATCATCCGGTAACTACCGTAGTTATCGGACGGAATGCACTCTTCCCAGCGTTTCTTATCCACCAAGTGCCGCTTGATGGCCCAGCACGCCGCCGTCGACAGCTGTTGGAAAATCACCGGGATCGAGGTCGACGCACCAAATCGGGCGTCATAGCCCTTCTGGAACGTCCTTGCCATAATCTCCGCAAAGGTCTGACGGTCTTTGCCGACCTGAAATCTTCCAAACTTGCAGAACTGGGTCAGCTCCATGAATGGCATCGGCACACCTGTGCCCCGTCCCTGATTTCCGCGGCTGCCGGTGCTGCCCGCTGCATCCGACATGATATGCCCCAGCCAGTTCGTGAAACCCGCAAAGAGCTTCGCCAGAAAATTTCCGCCTTTCAGCTCCAAGTTTCCGTCGCTGGTATCAATGCGGATCAGCTGACCGTTGGAAACAAAGGTCGCCTTGGACTGGAACTGGTCCAGGATCGAGAAAAACAGTCCCACGACATCCGGCGAATGTGCCAGCGACTTGAGATGGTGGTTCTGGGTCGAAAGCTGGAATTTTCCGCTCACTTCCACCGTGTTTTTCTGGTCGTAATTGACCCGATATGTCCGTTCCAAAAAACCGATGGCCGAAGCTACATTGCTTTCGTTTCCCGCCTTAGGTTTCCAGCCTGCAAATTTTGCAAACTTCTTCACCAGCTCGTCCGCCTGACGGTCGGTGAACTGGTTGAGGGACGTCCTTGCACCGGGCATCTGCACAAAAAAGACGTCCACAAAACCAGCCATTGCGCCGCAGAATGCCGCCAGACCGAACTCGTACTTGTCACACCAGTCCATCTCCGGGTTCAAGTCCCTTACTTGCACATGATACTTTGATTCCGACAACTGTTTCATTGCACATTTCCTCCTGTCCTGAAAAACATTCAGCGGCCCATAGGGATCCGTTCGGTCACTTTTGCTGTAAGCGACTGCGCATTGTTCATCATAGTCTGCAGCTGCCGGACCTGTCCGCCGGAGAACTTTTTATAATCATACGCCTTCATATTTTTCAGGTTCGCCAGCTCTTTCTCGACCATCCGGTTCAGGCTGACCGTTTCATCTTTCAAAACGTCGATCCTCTTCTGAACGCCTTTCAGTCGGGTGATCTCTTTTGCGATGTTTGCCGCTTCAAGCTCTGCATTCTGCGCCTTTTTCTTGTTGTCTGCAAATACTTTGAAGCCTGCCGCCGCTGCACCGCCAAGACCGATCGCCAGACCGACCGGCCCGGCCAGCGCAAGAAGAGCCTGTCCTCCGGCAATTCCTGCACCGCCTGCGGCCAACGCTCCGCCGCCCAGCCACGCAAGAGCCGCATTGGTTGCCGCCGCACCGCCCAATGCGCTGATGGCCGTACCCGTCGATGCCGTTCCGAACGCAGTCGCCGCCGCAAGTGCCGCATTCGGTGCAAACACCGCTACACCTGCACCTGCCGCTGCACTTGTCCCGAACATCAGCCCAGCCTTGCTCTTGGGAACTTTATACTTATACTTTTTGAGCTGCTTTTCAAACTCCTGATAGCTCCGGTTGATGTTTTTGCTTTTCAAATCGTACTCATACGGCTTGTCCGAGAGCTGCTGAATGTACTCTTCGCAGGAATGGAGAAGCTGCACCGACTCATAGCGGGCATTCAGAAGTGCTTCGTTATGAGTCAGCACTTCCTGATAGCACTTCTGATACTCTTTTTCCTTGGCGTTCATGCCCTGTTCGGCCTGATTTTTCACGTTCGCAAAAAACATTTCGACCTCTCCCGTTCTTTATACCATTACTTTCTGCGCAGATACTTCACCATCACTCCAACGCCAGCCAATGCAACCGCGGCCGCACCCGTTACTACGCCTGCTTTGACGGCTTTTTTCTTGTAGTCCGCAACTTTCTTTTGGGCGTTCTCATTCCACGAGTCCTTATACAGCTTCAACGCCTGCACAAGGTCTTTCTT
>CAVJGY010000243.1:0-2602 GCA_963648915.1 Acutalibacteraceae bacterium
GGACTTGCTGGAAAGGTCGGCTAAAAAGGCCTCACAGCTCAAATTTGTCAGTTCCACGATAGATTCCTTTCTCCGTCACAAAAGCATCCAGCGGGAAGTCGTGCGCGTCTGCGGCGGCGTGTTCGACCCTCTGACACTCGAACGCGATGCCGACCCTGACCGCGTGGGTGCACCGGGGCAGGTAGCGGTCGTAGTAACCCTTTCCCATCCCGACCCGGCGGCAGTCTGCATCAAAGGCCGTGCAGGGAACGAGAACAAGGTCAAGTTCCTCCGGTATGAGAATGCGGGAACGGCTCAAAATGGGTGTCCGGATGCCGTATGCGCCGACCTCCCAGCCGTCCGGCTCGGGGACGGCGGCGGTCAAGGAGAAGCCCTCGCCGCAGACCGGATAGGCGACCGATTTTCCGGTCAGTCCGGCCGCCAGAAGCGACAGGTCGGCCTCTCCGCCAAAAGCGGCATAGACCAGCAGATTTTTTGCAAATCTGACGCAGGGCAGAGCCGCAAGGTGGGCACAAAGTGCGGCATTTGCGGCCGTTCGTTCGTCGTTGGGGATGGCACGCCGGGCAGCGATGCCGGCTTTTCGCTGGATAAGCTTTTGTTCTTGGATCGTCATATACTTTCCCTAAAAATTTCCCGTAAAATTTCGTTAAAAAATCAACATCAAACGAGAACGGAAAATTTATACAATTATAATAAGCTTTGCTGTAGAAAAAAGCAAGTGTTTTGTCGAAAACACCGTTGCAGGTTTTGCGGATTTCTGCTATCATAGAAGCAGGCAGAGGGGCTTTTGAATGGAGAAAGAACCGCTGCCTTTTGTGTAGTAATGTCAGAGAGGGGTAGTAACAATGTACAACGAAATGATGGATACCATCGGTCTGGTCGAAAAGGCTGACCCGGAGCTGGCCGCTGCGATGAATCGGGAGCTGGGCCGTCAGCGCGAGAACATCGAGCTGATCGCCAGCGAGAACATCGTCTCGCCCGCAGTCATGGCCGCAATGGGAAGCGTCCTGACGAACAAGTACGCCGAGGGTCTGCCGGGCAAGCGTTATTACGGCGGCTGTGTCTACGTCGATGAGGTGGAGAATATTGCCATCCAGCGTGCCTGCAAGCTGTTCGGCGCAAAGTACGCCAATGTCCAGCCGCATTCCGGCGCACAGGCAAATCTGGCCGTCTATTTCGCCCTGCTGGATCTGGGCGATACCGTCATGGGTATGGACCTGTCGCAGGGCGGTCACCTGACCCACGGCTCTCCGGTCAACATGTCGGGCAAGAACTACCACTTCGTTTCCTATGGCGTCGGCGCAGACGGCACGATCGATTACGTCGAGCTGGAAAAGCAGGTCAAGAAGGTCCGCCCCAAGCTGCTGGTGGCCGGTGCTTCGGCCTATCCCCGCGCCATCGACTTTGAGAAGCTGGCTGAAATTGCACACGGCTACGGCGCATATCTGATGGTCGATATGGCACACATCGCGGGTCTGGTCGCGGGCGGCTATCACCAGAGCCCTGTTCCGTATGCAGATGTTGTGACGACCACCACCCACAAGACCCTGCGCGGACCGCGCGGCGGCCTGATTTTGACGAACAACGCCGTCCTCGCAAAGCGGATCAACTCTGCCGTGTTCCCCGGTACGCAGGGCGGCCCGCTGGAGCATGTCATTGCGGCAAAGGCCGTCTGCTTCGGTGAGGCACTCAAGCCGGAGTTCAAGGAATATGCGCGTAAGATCGTCGAGAACGCACAGGCAATGGCCGCAGAGCTTCAGGCACGCGGCGTCAAGCTGGTCTCCGGCGGTACGGACAACCACCTGATGCTCATTGACCTGCGTGACGAGGAGTGCACTGGTAAAGAGCTGGAAGCCCGCCTTGACAGCGTTCACATCACCGCTAACAAGAACACCGTCCCCGGCGAGACCCGCAGCCCCTTCGTCACCAGCGGCGTCCGTCTGGGCACTCCGGCTGTCACGACCCGTGGTATGGGTGTGGCTGAGATGAAAGTCATTGCGGACTGCATCGCCGACTGCATCTGGCACTACGATGAGAAGAAGGATGAAATTTCCGACCGTGTTCTCGCCCTGACCAAGGCCTTCCCCCTGTACGAATAAGCAAAACTTTTTGTTCCGCTGTGGTGCGCTGCACTGCGGCGGAATTTTTTTGCCCCTTTTCATTTGAGCGGAATTCGTGTACACTGGGGGAAAACAGAGGATGCAGGAGGGAACGATGAACAAGACGATATTGGTCGTGGACGATGACCTTGAAATTGGAAATATGGTCGAGGAGGTGCTGCACCGGGCGGGCTACCAAGTCCAGCGAGCGTACTCCGGAACGGAGACCGTGCTTTTGCTGGGACAGAGCCGCCCCGACCTGATTTTGCTGGACTTGATGCTTCCGGGTCTGTCCGGCGAAGAGCTTCTGCCCAAATTGAAGGGCATCCCGGTCATCGTCGTCAGTGCAAAAGCCGCCGTAGAAGACAAGGTGAACCTTCTGCTGGGCGGTGCGGCGGACTACATCACGAAGCCCTTCGATACAAAGGAGCTGCTGGCGCGCATTGAGGTGCAGTTTCGTCAGGTGCACACACCGCTTGCACCCGTGCTGACCTACGGTGCAC
>CAVJGY010000244.1:0-2589 GCA_963648915.1 Acutalibacteraceae bacterium
GTGCCTGACCGTTCTCGTCGTAGAGACGCCAAGGAATCTTCTTGCCCGGGATGATGGCCTTGCTTGCGGAGTCGGAGCACTTCATCTTGGGCTGATAGCTGCCGTCCGGAAGCTTGACCGCGACCAGCTTGTAAACACCGCCAAAAACGGGATCAGAAGCCGAAGTAATGAGGTTCTCGCCGACGCCGTAGGAGTCAAAATGAGCGTGCTCATAAAGCTCCATATTGGCGATCTTCTTCTCGTCAAGGCTGTTGGAAGCCACCAGCTTGATATAGGGCTTGCCTGCGGCATCCAGAGCCTTCCGCAGACGCTTCGAGCCGCGGGCAAGGTCACCGGAGTCGATACGAGCCGACTTCACGCGGCGGTTGGGGTCGTTGGGGTACTTCTCAATGAGGTAGTCGTCCAGCTTGATGAGGTTGGGCAGGCCACTCTCCATGATGTTATAGGTATCCAGCAGCAGGCTGACCGAATCCGGATAGGTATCGGCGAAGGCCTTGAACGCCTCGAACTCGGTCGGGAAGAACTCGATGAAGCTGTGCGCGACCGTGCCGACAGCCTTGACATCCGAGCCAAACTTCATCTCGGCGAGGCAGTTTGCCGTGCCGGAGCAGCCGCCCAGAACCGCTGCATATGCGCCGTCGTTGCCCGCGCTCTCGCCCTGTGCACGGCGCGTGCCGAACTCCATGACGTTACGCGGGGTATGGGTGTTCAGGCCGACCACACGGGTCGCCTTGGTCGCAATCAAGCTGTGGAAATTCATGGTCTGAAGCAGATACGTCTCGATCAGAATTGCACCGACCAAGTCGCACTCGATGCGGACCATCTGCACCTGCGGATAGCAGACCGTGCCCTCGGGCAGAGCGTACATATCGCCCTTCCAACGGTAGGTGCGCAGATACTCGCAGAACTCTTCGCTCATGCCCTTGGTGCGCAGCCAGTGGATGTCCTGCTCGTTGAAGTGGTAGTTCAGCAGGAAGCGGGTCAGCTTGCGCTGGCCTGCGCTGATGGAATAGCCCTGATTGTCCGGGTTCTTGCGGAAGAACATATCGAACACCAGCGTCGTATCCTTGAAGCCGTGCAGGAACAGGCAGTTCGCCATCGTGAATTCATAGAAGTCCACGACCATGGCAGGGTTGTCATAATCTTCGTCCGGAATATACGGAATTACTTTCATTTCACTCATAGAGGTTTCCTCTCTTTTGTCCCGTCTGCGGTCGCTTTATCCCAAAGCTCGTTTGCCGCGCAAAACCGTTCCATGCGCCAAAATCAGCGCACAGAATGCTCTTTTTGCCCTGTCATGACAGGGTGTTGGTAACACTATAACACGGTTTTCGATGCGGTGCAAGTGGTTTTGTAAAAATACCGGACTTCACAGCCCGAACACAGCGCGTAAAGCCTGCGAAAAAGCTATGAAGCCCGGTATGGATTTTTACTTTAAAAGATAGTTTTTATCAGCCGTTGATGATATTGGGGGTCGCATTCTTCAGCACAACGTCGTGGCTGCCGCCCTCCACGATGGAGGTGGAGGAAACGACGGTCAGCTTTGCCTTCTGCTGCAGCTCGGGGATGGACAGCGCACCACAGTTGCACATGGTGCTCTTGACCTTGTACAGGGTGGTCTGCACGCCGTCAGCCAGCGGGCCTGCATACGGGACGTAGCTGTCGACACCCTCCTCGAAGCTCAGCTTGGTCGAGCCGCCGAGGTCGTAACGCTGCCAGTTGCGGGCACGGTTAGAACCCTCGCCCCAGTACTCCTTCATATACTGGCCGTTGATGCGGACCTTGTTCGTGGGGCTTTCGTCGAAGCGGGCGAAGTAGCGGCCCAGCATGACGAAATCTGCGCCCATTGCCAGAGCCAGCGTGATGTGATAGTCGTGGACGATGCCGCCGTCGGAGCAGATGGGCACATAGATGCCAGTCTCCTTGTAGTACTCGTCACGAGCCTTTGCGACCTCGATGACAGCAGTTGCCTGACCGCGGCCAATGCCCTTGGTCTCGCGGGTGATGCAGATCGAGCCGCCGCCGATGCCGATCTTCACGAAGTCTGCGCCAGCCTTTGCGAGGAAGCGGAAGCCCTCTGCATCGACAACGTTGCCTGCGCCGACTTTGACAGTATCGCCGTAGTGCTCACGGATCCAGCTGATGGTGCGGCTCTGCCACTCGGAATAGCCCTCGGAGGAGTCGATGCAGAGGACGTCCACACCAGCCTCGACCAGAGCGGGCACACGGTCAGCGTAGTCACGGGTGTTGATGCCTGCGCCGACGACATAGCTCTTGTTGGCGTCCAGCAGCTCGTTTGCGTTCTCCTTGTGGGAATCGTAGTCCTTGCGGAACACGATATACTTCAGGTTGCCCTCGGCATCGACCAAAGGCAGGGTGTTGATCTTATTGTCCCAGATGATGTTGTTGCAGTCGTGCAGGGAGGTGTTCTCGGGGGCGGTCACCAGCTTCTCGATGGGGGTCATGAAGGTCGTGACAGGAGCATCATCGGGGGTGTGGTTGACGCGGTAATCGCGAGATGCCACGATGCCCAGCAGCTTACCGTTCGGCGTGCCGTCGGCGGTGATCGCGATGGTGGAGTGTCCGGTG
>CAVJGY010000245.1:0-2585 GCA_963648915.1 Acutalibacteraceae bacterium
TCAACATCAAGGAAGCGGCCGAACGGGTGCTGGGACGTGCACTCGAGCAAAATCTGCTCTCCATCGTCTTTGACTACGAGGGAAACCTCTGGTTCGTGACGGGCGGCTTCCGCATCTATCCCAGCCGTCAACAGCAGGGCGCAATGGGCTATGTGTCCCGGTCGGCGATTGAGACCATCCTTGCGGGCGGCACGGCAGACCTTGCGAACGAAGTCCATGTCTACGCGCCCGCACCCGGTGAAGGTGCAGAAAACGGAATCGCGTCCTGCAAGGAGGGGGCGGTCATCCTGATGAACCTTGCCTGCTATCTGCTCCGTGCCGAAAACGGGGTGGAGGTCGTCTGGCGGACGCCCTACGACAGTGTTGGTGCAAAGGACAGCCGGGAGGGTGCAGCGACCACAGGCGGCGGTCTAGCATGGGGCAGCGGATGCTCGCCCTCCCTGAGCGAGAAGCTGGTGTTCTTTACCGACAATCTGGAAACGGTCAGCCTGCTTGCAGTGGATATCCAGACAGGCACGGTGGTCGCCAGCCATCCGGTCATCGACGAGCTGCCCGCGAACATGCCTGTTTCGGTCGAGAATTCGGCCATCGTCTACGACCACGGAAACGGTACGGTCAGCACCATCGTCTGCAACTGGTTCGGCGCAGGAAGCCCGAATCTGGCAAAGCCGGACAGCGATTCCTCCATCCAGAGCTATGAAAATATCTACGACCGGAATTGGCTCTTGAAGGGCAACTGCATGATCATGCCCGGCATCGAGCGGGTGGACACCGTGAAAACTGCTGACGGCTGGACGATGAAGAGCGTCTGGTGCCGGGATGACTTGAGCGATACGTCCATGCTTAAGCTTTCGACCGCGACGGGCTACATCTACGGCTTCATGCAGGATGTAGATACCGGAATGTGGCAGTACATCGTCCTCGATTTCGAGAACGGCAAAACGGCTCTGACCGTAGATGTCGCGTCCTTGTACGGCTATAACAATATGGCAATTGGCATGTATGCAGGCCGGGACGGAAACAAGCTCTACTGCCCGACCGGATACAAGGAGCTGCTTCGTTTGCAGGACCGATTCGTCTATCTGCCTGAAATGCCCTATCGCCGGGTTGATTTTAATAAGACTGCGCGAAATATCGTGAAAGAAGCGGAATTCCAGCGTGCGGGCGGACAGGGAACGCCTGCAACATGGCTGCATACGGTCACGCTGGACAATGTACATCCCAAAACGACGGTGGCGATCCGGGTCAACGGCCTGACTGGAAAGAAAACGGACTACAAACTGTTCGCATTGGAAAGCGACGGGCAGTACCACGAGGTGACCGTGGGCTGGTCGCTTGAAAATGCAGACGGACGGCTGAGCGCGAAGAACATCTATGAGATTCATCTTGCGGTGCAGGATGGCGGTGTGCTCGACCTCAGCCCGGACGCAAAGGAAACAAAAATCTCGGTCTTGCTGGCGCGATGAACCGAAAAAAGGAGGACTTCGGCATGAAAAAACTGATCTCTCTTCTCTTGACGCTTTGTATCATGCTTCCGCTCGTTCCGGCCGGAAGTGCGGCGGCTCTTCCCCGTGCGGGCACATGGGAGCTTGTGGAGGAGGCCTATCTCTACGCCTTTCCGCTCGTTATCGTGGACGCGACCAAAACGACCGCGACCAACACTGAGACGGCCGGGAGCACCCGTGCGCCTGTCAACCAGTTCATCCATGCGGCAAAGCTGGCGGATTATCAGACGCGCTCGGTGGTCTCACCGAATGTGGATACCATCTATACGCAGGCATGGCTGGATATCAGCGAAGAGCCGATGATTTACGTCGTCCCGGAGGTCGACCGCTTCTTCAACGTGCAGGTTTTGGACGCATGGACGAACACGGCGGCGGTTCTGGAAGGGCCGGGAGCATACGCCATTACCCTTCCCGGCTGGCAGGGAACACTGCCGGAGGGCGTGCGGCGAATCGACGTGCCGACCCCGACCGTCTGGACGATCGCCCGCATCGTGCTCTCGGGCGAGGATGACCTGCCGAATGTCTACGCCATCCAGAGCCGGATGCAGCTGATGCCGCTTTCGGCCTACCAAACCGGAAGTTATACTGCACCCAAGGGAACGTACAAGGCCGAAAACGAGTTTGTCCCGGTAAAAAAGGTCCTCGCCATGAGTCCGAAGGAGTTCTTTGACACCGCGAACGCATTGATGGAGCAGAATCCCCCGGCGGCAGAGGATGCGGAGATTCTGGAAAGGCTTTCGGCGATTCATGTCGGCCCGGGAGAGACCTTCGATGACAGCATTCTGGGCGTCGGCGCAGGCCTGCGCTGGAAGCTGATGCTGCTGCAGATGCGCAAAAAATTGACGGCACAGGCCGGAGATTATTCGCAGAAGATGGGACAGTGGACGTACTACGGTGACCCCATCGGCGATTTCGGTACGGCCTATACTTACCGGACGATGGTTGCCCTCCGGGGTCTGGGTGCGAACACGGTGGACGTCGCGATTTACCCGAAAGCGGACGCTGACAGTACCGGAGCAGCACTGACCGGAAAAAAGACCTACATCCTGCATTTTGACAGTGTGCCTCCCACCCTTGAGG
>CAVJGY010000246.1:0-2569 GCA_963648915.1 Acutalibacteraceae bacterium
ATTTGCATTTCGCGGGTCAGATACCCCGCCCGCAAACGCCTCCTGAATATTGATGCGGAACGCGCCGGGGTTTGCAATTTTGATTTGGTTCGGCCATTTCTGGACGACCAAGCCCCTGCGGTCATAATAATCCGCATGGATGAGCGCGTTCGCCAAGGCCTCGCGCACCGCATGATGAATGGGTGTGTCGTCGATACGATCGCTGCCCGAAAGCTGAAAGGGGACTTTGAGGCCGCGTATCAGCCGCCCGTAGACCTGAAAGAAGAAATCGTACAGATTGCCGTTCCAGTCGCCGGAATTGGACACAAGGCGGTCTGTCCAGCGGGTCTGCGCCGAATCGCCCTCCTCGTGCTCCTGATAATCCAGAAAATAGTTCGGGAATTCCCGCACGATTTCATACTCATAGCCAAACATCAAAAGACCGGCCGCCGTCGGGCGGAGTGTGCCCTGTGAATCGCGTGCCATCGCGCCGATGCGGTGCAGAAATTCCCGGTTCTCGAGGTCTGTCCAGACGTGCCCCGGACGGAGCGTTTCCATCCGGCGGCGATATCGCTGAACTGTGTCCATCGCGAACACATCCATCGTCATCTCTTCCATCACACGGGCATCCTGCGTCACTTCGGCTTGGTCGCGCATCATGGCACGGACTTCATCGCGGGAGCAATGGTAGTCTCCCTCTCCGTTCCGGCGGTACGAACCCTGAAATGGGTCGACTCCGATATAGACTGGCTTATCCTGCCGGTCGGCTCGCGGAACTTCAATAACAACGATTCGGTTGCCCTCGCTTTCCACGATCTGCACATTCCGGTCCGAGAGGATATTCACGCTTGCAATGGAGCGGTTATTGACGCCGTTCCAGAAGTCGTGCACCAGCTTCTCCGGGTCAGCAAGCGGCACACTGGAAAAGCTTTTGTCGACGTTTTCGACCACACCCAGCAAAATGATCCCGCCAATTGTATTGGCGAATGCCGAATAGGTCTCCCAGATGCTTTTCGGCAGACCGCCCTGCGCTTTCTTTGCCTCAATGCGGTTGTTTTCCTTGTATTTTCCCAGTGCGTTGAAATCCAGCATCGATCTCCACCTGCTTTCTTCCGGATTTTCTTCTTGAATCCATAATATCATGAACGCCCTGCGCATTCAAGCCAAAATAGGAGACGGAGATTCTTTTTGAACTCTCTGTGAAGTCTACCCTTTTGCTTGCGAAGAAGTGCGGTGTGCTGTATAATAGTGGCGACCCATTGAGAAAGGCGGTGCTTCTTTGGAGAGCATTCAACGATATTGGAAACGAATCGACAAAATTTATCTGCTGCTGTGCCTGTTCAGCAGTGCTATGGCGGTGCTTGCGCTGTCGTCGTGGGCGGCGAAGCAGGGCAACGGCTTCGCGCTGGACGAGGTGACCGGGAAGATCGCAGGCATCGGCGATTACCGCCGCGCACTGGTGCAGGCGGGTGCGGCGGCACTTGGCCTTGCGATCGCCATCCTGCTGTCGAACATCGACTACCGCAGCCTCGTCAAGGTCTGGCCGGTGCATGTGGCGGTGACGTGGGGCTTGGTTTTACCGACCCTGTTCATCCGAAACGTCACCCTCGGCCCGCTGACGATCGGCTACAACGCGGGCGACACCGACAACTATTCCTGGTACAAGCTGGCGGGCTTCACGTTCCAGCCCACCGAGCTGGCAAAGATCAGCTTCATCCTGACCTTCGCCATGCACCTGAACAACGTCCGTGGCAAGATCAACGAGCCGAAGGAACTGGGAAAGCTTCTGCTCCACATGCTCGCGCCTATCGCCATCATCCATGTGCAGGGCGACGACGGTACGGCCATCATCTACGGCATCATTGCCTGCTGCATGATGTTTGCGGCGGGCATCAGCTGGAAATACATCTTCGGCGCGGTCGCGGCCGCAGGTGCAGCGATTGCCGTCGCCTTTGCATTCTTCAGCGACTCCATCGGCAAGGGATACCAATGGTATCGCATCCTTGCGGTCGTCGACCCGGAAAACAAAACGGGCTGGGCACCGACCGAGGCCATCTGGAAGAACATCATCTATCAGCAGCAGCGCGGCGAAATTGCACTGGGCTCAGGCGGCATCTTCGGCAATGGCATCTTCGATGGCCGTTACTACAGCGTCCCGAACGCCCACAACGATTTCATTTTCAGCTGGATCGGGAACGCGACCGGATTCGTCGGCTGTTGTGTGGTGCTGGGCGTCCTGTTCGCCATCGTCGTAAAGACCTTCACCACCGGAGCAAAGAGTGAAGATATGCTGGGCAGCTTCATCTGCGCGGGCATCGGCGGCGCACTGCTGGCACAGATCGCAGTCAACGTCGGCATGAACCTGCGCGTCCTGCCCGTCATCGGCGTCACCCTTCCCTTCTATTCGGCGGGCGGCAGCTCGGTGCTGATGCTGTATATCTGCGTCGGACTGGTCTTGTCGGTCTACATGCACAACACGAAAAAGCTTTTCGGATAATTTCCACACAAAAAAGCAGGCTGTGACAGCCTGCTTTTTGAACCGGTCCGTAAAAAGTAGACAATAGACAAAAAGCCTCCCCGTGTAGGATAA
>CAVJGY010000247.1:0-2561 GCA_963648915.1 Acutalibacteraceae bacterium
GACATCGACAGCATCCGCTTTTTTGAACACCGGGGCGTGAAACCCAACATGCAGTTCTCGACGATGGACATTCAGGCCACCTATGCGATGGTGGGTGCGGGACTAGGGTATGCAGTGAGCAACCGCATCAACAGCAATTTCCACAACCCGGCGGTGCGGCATCTGTCCATCGAACCACCGGAGATCATTGAAATTGGTTTAGCTTACCAGAAAGAGCTTGCTCCGGCCGCAGAAGCGTTTTTGAAGTTCATCAGAGAACAGCTGCCATCCAATATCTGACGGCAAACAAAAAGCCCCATATCCACATTTCAACATGCGGATACAGGGCTTTCATTGTTTCGTGGAATTTTTTCTGAATCAATCCTGATTGCTTGCTTCTGCGTCATGGAGCAGGGCATACTCGCGGATCTTCTCCAAGGTCTGCTCGCTGAGGATATGCTCGGCTTTGCAGGCATCTTCGGCGGCGACATCCTCATCCACACCCAGCTGCACAAAGAAGTGGGTCAGCAGACGGTGACGGCCATAGATGCGCTCTGCAATTTCACGGCCCGGCTCAAGAAGGGTCAGGTTGCCCTCGCCATCCACCGCGATATAGCCGTTTTCCCGCAGCTTCTTCATGGCGATGCTGACGCTCGCCTTGGTATAACCCAGCTCGTTCACAACGTCGATGGAACGCACTTTGCCCATACGCTGTGTCAGCATGAGGATCGTTTCGAGATAATCTTCCGCGGATTGGTGGATCTGCATGGTTTGGTGGCCTCCTGCCTTGTTCCCACAAGGGATTTTTCGACCGGGCAAGAACCGCCCGGCTCGTATGTTATAGGATATCACATTTCATCGGGGGATGCAAGGTTTCGGGGAAAGTTTGTCTATTCAAACCAAAATCTCACCCGGAAATTTGTTACTTTGCTGCGTCCAAGTATGCTTTTGGCCCGGACTGGTACAGGTCGCCGCCGTGGGCGTCGAGGATGACCGTCAGGGGCATATTCTCCACCGTCAGGCGGCGGACGGCCTCACAGCCGAGGTCGGGCCACGCGATGACTTCCAGCGTTTTGACGCTCTGCGCCATCAATGCGCCTGCACCGCCCAGCGCGGCCAGATAGACTGCGCCGTTCCGGACGACAGCGGCCTTGACCGCCTCGTCCCGCTTGCCCTTGCCGATCATGATTTTATTGCCCAAGTCCAGCAGGCGGGGGCTCATGGCGTCCATCCGGCCGCTGGTGGTCGGGCCAGCCGAGCCGATGACCTCGCCCGGGCGTTCCGGGGTCGGGCCGACGTAATAAATCGCACTGCCCTCGATATCAAACGGGAGCGGCTCGCCCTTGTCGAGGGCTTCCAGCATCCGTTTATGCGCCTGGTCGCGGGCGGTGTAGACCACGCCGGACAGAAGGACGGTATCGCCCGTCTTCAGAGCCTTCAAGTCCTCTGCGGTGCAGGGTGTCGTCAGATGATATTCCATCGTGTATCCCTCCTTACAGCGTCGCAGAAGCCCGGCGGGTGACGTGGCAGGAAACATTGACTGCCACGGGCAGACCCGCCACATGGGTCGGCATCTGCTCAATGGCGAGACCCAGACAGGTCGTCTTTCCGCCGAAGCCCTGCGGCCCGATGCCAAGCTCGTTGATGGCGGTCAGAAGCTCCTGCTCCAACGCCGCATAGTACGGGTCGGGATTGGGCTTGTCCAGCGGGCGGAGCAGTGCCTTTTTCGCGAGATAGGCCACCTTATCGAAGCTTCCGCCGACACCAATGCCCAGCACGATGGGCGGGCAGGGATTCGAGCCAGCCTGCTTGACGGTATCGACAACGAACTTCTTGAAGCCCTCCACGCCGTCAGCGGGCTTGAGCATCTGGATGCGGCTCATGTTCTCACTGCCGAAGCCCTTGGGTGCGACCGTGATGGTACAGCCGTCGCCATCCACCAGATGAACGGTGATGGCCGCAGGGGTGTTGTCTCCCGTATTGCCCCGGCGGAGCGGGTCGGCGACGATGCTTTTGCGGAGGTAGCCGTCGGTGTAGCCCCGGCGGACACCCTCATGGATGGCGGCTTCAAAGCTGCCCTCGATATGGACATCCGTGCCCAGCTCGACGAACACGCAGGCCATGCCGGTGTCCTGACAGATGGGCAGATCCTCTTCTTTTGCCGCCGACAGGTTCGACCAGAGCAGGTCGAGGGTGTTCTTTGCCAGCGGCCACGGCTCTTCCTGCCGCGCCTTATCCAGCGCGTTCTGCACGTCCTGCGGCAGGCGGGTGTTTGCCTCGATGCAGAGGCGGGCAACGGTGTCGGTGATGGCCTGTGCCGAGATCGTCCTCATTGCCGCTTCCCCCTTTACAGGCGGGCTGCGCCCGTCTCACGAGCGGCCTTTGCCACAGCATTCGCCACAGCCTCGGCCACACGGGGGTCGAATGCGCCCGGGATGATGTTCTCCTCGCTGCGGTCCTCGTCGGTGATGAGGTCGGCGATGGCATAGGCTGCGGCCAGCTTCATCTCATCGTTGATGTCCCGGGCGCGAACGCTCAGCGCACCCTTGAACAGACCCGGGAAGCAGAGGACATTGTTGACC
>CAVJGY010000248.1:0-2539 GCA_963648915.1 Acutalibacteraceae bacterium
CGGTACGCTCATCTCCGACCTGCTGTCTCTGACGGGAATGACCTTCCCGATTTACATCGGCGCAATGATCGCTGCGGCCTGCATCCGGAACATCGGCGAGTACAGCGGTAAGTTCACGACCTACATGGGCGAGATCAACGACATCGGCGGTATCAGCCTGTCGCTCTTCCTCGGCATGGCGATGATCACCCTGAAACTCTGGCAGCTGGCCGAGCTTGCCGGCCCGCTCCTCATTCTGCTGGCCGGACAGACCTTGCTGATGCTGTTCTACGCGGGCATTGTGGTCTATAACGTCATGGGACGGGACTACGATGCGGCGGTCATCGTGTCGGGCATCTGCGGCTTCGGTATGGGTGCAACGCCCAACGCAATGGCGAACATGCAGGTCGTCTGCGAAAAGTACGCTCCTTCGGTCAAAGCCTATCTGCTCATCCCTCTGGTGGGCAGCTTGTTTGCGGATTTCCTCAACAGCCTTGTGATAACTCTGTTCATCAACCTGATTTAAGGAGAGCATCATGAAAATCAGACACCATCTGCGGAAGTGGCTTCACGAGAAGCACTGGAAAAAGTGGGAAGAGATTTCTCATGCGGAGCACGCAGAGCATTTTGAAGATGTGGCCGTGCCGGAGTTCCACACCGGAAAGGTGAAGCACCCGGCGGAGCAGCCGGAGCACCCGGCCGAAAGCATCCATTACGATAATGTGGCGATCCCGGAGATCCATATTCCCCACAAGAAAGCATAAAAATAACGCCTGTCATTGCTGACAGGCGTTATTTTTCGGCTGCTGTAGAGCTTACAGCAGAACGTACTTCAAAATGAACAGGACGGTCAGGACATACATCAGGGGGCTGATGCTCTTTTCCTTGGCCTTGCCGGTGATGACATTCAGCAGGGTCCAAGAAATAACACCGATGGCGATGCCCTCAGAGATGCTGTATGCGGTCGGCATTGCGAGGATGGTGAGGAAGGCGGGGATGCCCTCAGCCGGGTCGCTGAAGTCGATCTTCAGGGCAGAACCCATCATATAGAAGCCGACGATCACCAGAGCCGGAGCGGTGGCGAAGGAGGGGATGGTGAGGAACAGCGGGCTGAACACGACAGCCAGCAGGAACAGAACGCCCGTCGTCATGCTGGTAAGACCGGTGCGGCCGCCCTCGGTGACGCCGGAAGCACTCTCGACGAAGGTGGTGGTGGTGGAAGTGCCCAGAACTGCACCTGCGCAGGTGGCGATGGAGTCGGCCATCAACGCGCCCTTGATGCGGGGCAGCTTGCCCTCCTCGTCCAGCATGTCGGCCTTGGAAGCAACACCGATCAGAGTGCCGAGGGTGTCGAACAAGTCAACGAAGAGGAAGGAGAACATGACGGCGAAAAAGTTCAGGATGCCAACGCCGGAGAAGTCGATCTTGAACACCTGACCGAAGGTCTTGCCCAGAGAGGAGAAGTCGAAGCTGACAAAAGCGGTCGGGATGACGGTGTACATGCCTGCGTCCGGGTCGGGGATGTAGATGCCGGCCAGCTCGCAGATGATGCCCAGCACCCAAGTGATGAGGATGCCGTAGAGGATGCCGCCCTTGACCTTCTTCACCAGCAGGATGGCGGTGATAAGGATGCCGACCAGAGCGAGGATGGCACCGATGCCGATGCTGTGGAAGGTCTCGCCCTTGAAGTGCTGATAGGTGACGAGGGTGGAATCGCTGTTGACGATAAGCTTTGCGTTCTGCAGGCCGACGAAAGCAACGAACAGGCCGATACCGACGCTGACCGCGCTCTTGAGGGTCATGGGGATGGCGTTGAAGATGGCCTCACGAACATTCGTCAGAGAAAGGACGATGAAGATGATGCCCTCCACAAAGACGGCCATCAGAGCCAGCTGCCAGCTGTAGCCCATCGTCAGGACGACCGTATAGGAGAAGTATGCGTTCAGGCCCATACCGGGGGCGAGAGCAAACGGATAGTTGGCGAGCAGTGCCATCAGCGCAGTGCCAATGAAGGATGCCAGTGAGGTGGCGATCAGGACTGCGTTTGCGTCCATGCCGGAGGCCGACAGGATGCTGGGGTTGACCGCAAGGATGTAAGCCATCGTCATGAAGGTGGTGACACCCGCCATGAGCTCGGTCTTGACATCGGTGTGGTTCTCTTTCAGATGAAAGATGTTTTCGAGCATGAAAAAGTTCCTCCTGTTTCTTGTGCGTTCCTGTCCGCTGTCCGCGCGGCAGCGGCGAAAGAACAAAACCTATTCTAACACTTTTGTTCCACGTTTGTCCACGGCAAAGATACAGAAAATTCATGGTTTTGTAAAATATTCCTATATGAGTATGACTTATTCGGTCGATTTGCCGAAAAAAACGAAAGTGCCTCAAAAAATGGAAAGAACCTTGACTTTAAGCATTTGGTGTGATATGATGGATACATCGAAACGATGTATCGGATAAAACTATGCCAAAATCGCTTCGGTATGATGGAATTTTGTTTCATCCACTTGAAAATTGAATCATTTTTAGCAAACCTGATGTGAGTCAGGGACGCAAAGTTAGGAGC